>NZ_JBSFGK010000031.1:48821-86633 GCF_053596495.1 Kitasatospora sp. NPDC001683 | reverse complement strand
AGCACCGCGTCGTGGTGCTCGTACATCCGCGTCATCTCGGCCGGGCCCAGGCCGTGGGTCTGGCGGCGCAGCCGCCGCCGCACCAGCACCGCCCCACCGGTGCCCACGGCGAGCGCGGCCGCCGCACCGCCGAACAGGACCGGCAGCTGCCGGCTCACCGCGCCGCCCGTGTTCTTGACGTAGTACCCCACCGAGAGGAAACCGGCGACCGAACCGTCCGGCCTGGTGATCGCCACGGTGGTGTCCACGTCGGGTCCCAGCGGTATGTTCTCGGTCACGGTGTACGGCCCCTTCAGGGCTGGTTCGTAGTCGCCGTAGACGTGCTTTCCGATCAGCTCGGGATGGGCGGTCTGGGCGTAGCGGGTCCCGTCGGTGCCGAAGATCACGATGTAGTCGAAACCGCCGCTCTTCTGCACGTCCACCGCCAGCGGCTGCAGCACCGCGGTCGGATCGGCGCTGTCGAGAGCAGCCGCCAACCCGGGATAGCGCGACAACGTGACGGCCGCAGCGCGCGTGCTGTGCGCCGCATCACTCGTGGCGAAGCTGTGGGCCTGCAGGATGAGCGTCGTCAGGGCCGCGCCGACCAGCAGCACCACGACGGCCAGCAACCACAGGAACACCTGACCGGCGACACTGCGCACCCGCAGCCGCGAGCGCAGCCGTGCCCAGGCGGACCGGTGTTCCCCCGGTCCGTCCTGTGCCTTGCTCAAGGGCATGCTCCCTGTGTGCATCCGGGCTGTCCCCGCGCGTCCGGGTCCCCTCCTCCACGCTGCCACCCTGCCCGAAGACGCGCACGCGCGAGGCCCACGGCGGGCAGGACGGATCGCCGTGACGCGGGCGGTGGTCGCGCCGGTGGCGCGGAGTTCGCCGCGGGCGCGGTCGGCCCAGGGTGCGGCGGCGAGCTGCTCGAACCCGTCCAGGGCGGCCCGGAGCTGGGTGCGGGCCTCGGTGGTGCGGCACAGTCGGCGCGGCCGCTCGCCGTAGAGGAGCGCGATCCGTCGGAAGGCCGGACCGCTGTGGAGCGGTCCGGCCTTCGGCGCGCTACGCGGGCTTCGTCGGCTGGTCGAGGAGCAGCTGGATCCCGTCGAGGATCCGGGCGAGCCCGAACTCCAGCGGGTCGACCGGGTCGGGGGCGAAGGCCCCGGCGGCGATGGCCCGGGTGAGGGTGGGGAAGCGGTCGGCGTGGCGTTCCAGCAGCTCGCCGGTGAGGTGGTTCCACTCCGCGCTGTGCTGCTCGTCGAAGTCGGCGTCCTGCTGGGCGAGGGTACGCACCAGGCCCGCGACCAGGACGAACACCCGGTGCTGCTCGGCCGCGGTCAGCCCGCTGGGCTCCAGGGCGGCGAGGGCGGCGTCGAGCCAGCCGAGCTGGTTGGGGCCCATCAGCTGGCGGCGCATGGCGGTGACCGCCAGCAGCCAGGGGTGGGCGCGGTGGATCTCCGCGGAGCGGCGGGCCCAGGCGGTGATCCGCTCCCGCCAGCCGGGCCCGGCCGTCGAGAGGTCGGGGGCCTCGGCGAGGACGGACTCGACCATCAGCTCGACCAGTTCGGCCTTGCCGGGCACGTAGCGGTAGAGCGCCATCGCCGAGACGCCGAGCCCGACGGCGACCTTGTTCATCGAGACGGCGTCCAGCCCCTCGGTGTCGGCGATCACCACCGCGGCGGCGGCGATGCGCTGGGGGGTGAGGCTCGGCTTGGGCCCCCGGGTCGGCTGGTCCTGCTCACCCCACAGCAGTGCGACGCCCGCGCGCAGGTCGCGCGCCTTCTCCCTGGCCATCCCAGCCTCCCTCTCGACGGTCCTCAGCAGGTTCCGGGCACCGCCCGTTGACAGCGCCTCAGAACTGTATATACCTTAAACGCATCTGCTGATGAGATAAACAGTTTGGGGGATACGCCATGCTCGCCACCATCGCCACCGTCTCCGCCGCCACCCTCGCCACTCCCGTCGCCGGACTGCTGGGCTACCGGCAGCTCAAGCGCGCCGCGTTCGCCCAGCGGCTGCGGATCACCGCCCCGACGGGCATCGAGGAATCCGGCTTCGTCCGGATCGGCGGCATCGACCAGTGGGTCTCCATCCGCGGCGAGGACCGCCGCAACCCGGTCATCCTGGAGATCCTCGGCGGCCCCGGCGCCTCCAACCTGGTCTTCCTCCCCCGCACCCACGTCTGGGAGGAGCACTTCACGATCGTCCGCTGGGACATGCGCGGCGCCGGCTTCACCTTCGCCGCCGGCGGCCCGGACGGGCAGGGCGAGCTCAGCTACCCGCAGCTGTACCGCGACGCCCTGGAGGTCACCGAGCACCTGCGGGCCCGGCTCGGCGTCGACCGGCTGCTGCTGGTCGCCAACTCCTTCGGCACCGTCCTCGGCCTGCGGCTGGCCCGCAACCACCCCGAGCTGTACTCCGGCTACGTCGGCACCGACCAGAACATCATCGACGGCGGCCGGGAGCGCACCGCCTACGATGCCCTCCTCGACCGGCTGCGAGCAGCGGGCCGGAAGAAGGAGAAGGAGCTCGCCACCGCCCTGGCGATGGGCGCCGACCGCTCGACGTGGACCACCAAGGACGTCGCCGAGTACAACAAGCTGGTCCTCACCAGCGACCCGCTCTCCTACGACACCATGAAGACCGTGGTGATGCGCTCGCTCTGGTTCTCACCCCTGCACACTCTGCGCGGCCTGCGGTCCTATCTGAAGGCCATGGAGTTCTCCGAGCGGCTCCAGTCGGAGGCCGTGGCCTTCGACGAGCGCACGGAGGGGACGGAGTTCCGGATCCCGTTCTTCGTCTTCCAGGGCGACAGCGACGTGCTCACCCCGCCCGCCCCGGCCAAGCGGTTCTTCGACGAGGTCACCGCCCCGGTCAAGGAGTTCGCGCTGATCCGGAACGCCAGCCACTTCGCGAGCTTCCGGCACCCCGACCAGTTCCTCGACCTGATGCTCACCAAGGTCCGCCCGGCGATCACCGCCCAGCCGGTCGCCCACTGATCTCCGCGGTCACCCGTATCTCGTGGACGGCGTTGCGGTCCCCGGTGAGCGGCTGGACCCGCCCGGCGGAGTCGGTGGCCCGGCAGCGGATGCGGTGCGGGCCCGGTGCGAGGTCGTGCCGGAGTCGGAACCGCTGCCAGCCGAGGCCCGGGCCGCGCCGGTCCAGCTCGGCGGGCTGCCAGTCGGCGTCGTCCACGGCGATCTCGACGGCCGTCACCTCGGTGGAACTCCAGGCGTAGCCCGCCAGTTCGCAGGCGCCGGCCGGAACGGACCGTCCGTCCCGCGGGGTGAGCAACTTGCTGCTGACGTCCTTCTCACGGACCGGCCGGGCCTCGCTCTCCCCCGGCAGGACGCGGGTGTACAGCCGGGTGGTGAAGAGGTGCTCGGGGCGCTCGGCGGCCAGCACGATCCGGGTCAGCCACTTGACCGAGTTGGTACCGAACATCCGCGGCGCCACCGCCCGTACCGGATGGCCGTGGTCGGGGCGCAGCGGTTCGCCGTTCATGGTGTGGGCGAGGACGACTTCGGCGCGCGCCTCGTCCAGCGGCAGGTCCTTGAGGTAGCTCAGGCCACTCTCCCCCGCGAAGTCACCGCGGTCGGCGCCCTCCAGCCAGACGTGCCGGGCCTGCGGCAGCGGGACGGCCAGCGCCAGCACGTCGGCGAGCGGGACACCGGCCCACTGCAGGTTGGTGACGGCACGGGTCGGCACGGTGGGGCGCAGTGGGTTGCCGAAGCACTCGTGGACGGCGCTGAACCCGGTCTGCGGCAGGCCCTGGAGATCACCGAAGTCCAGCCGCAGCGGCCGCTCGACCAGGCCCTCGACGGTGAGCGTCCAGGTGGCGGGGTCGAGCTCCGGGTGCCGGCCGAGGTGGCTGCGGACGAAGACCTCGTCGACCGGCGTGAGGAAGACGTCGGGTGTCTCCGGATCCGTCCTGAACATGCGTCACGCCCCCGTGTGAACATCACTGTTGCCGTGGTCGACGGTACAAGGACCGACTGACAACGGGCCTGCCCGGCCGCCGCTCAGGCGCGGGACTCCCGGCCCGGGTAGCGGCCGCGCACGTCCGATTCGTTCAAGACCGCTCGCCCGCGCCCGCCTACCGTGGCCGCCATGAACAGCACACCCGCACCTCGGTTCGCCTTCATCGGCCTCGCCGTCTCCGACATGGCCGCCTCGGTCGCCTTCTACCGGCGGCTGGGGCTCGCCTTCCCCGAGGGCTCCGAGCAGGAGCCACACGTCGAGGCCGAGCTGCCCGGCGGCCTGCTCCTGGTCCTCGACGCCGAGTCGACCATCCGCTCCTTCCACCCCGGCTGGCAGCCGCCGACCGGCGGTGCCCGGGCGGGGCTGGCCTTCCGCTGCCAGAGCCCGGCGCACGTGGACGCGGTGTACCGGGAGCTGACCGGCGCCGGGTACCACGGGGAGCTGGAGCCGTGGAACGCCTTCTGGGGTCAGCGGTACGCCTCGCTGCGCGACCCGGACGGCAACGGGGTCGACCTGCTGGCGCCGCTGTAGCCCGGCCTCACAGCAGAGCCGTCGCCCGCGTTCCCGCTAACTCCCTTACCTCGCGCGCCAGATGCGCCTGGTCCGCGTAGCCCGTCCGGGCCGCCGTCTCGGCGAGCGGGACGCCGGAACGGGCCAGCCCCAGGGCGCGCTGCAGCCGCAGGATCCGGGCGAGGGTCTTGGGGCCGTAGCCGAAAGCCACCAGCGAGCGGCGGTGCAGCTGCCGCGCCCCGAGCCCGACCGCCTCGGCCGTCGCCGCGACGCCGCGCCCGGCCGCGAGCGCGGCGGCCACCGCCCGCACCAGCGGGTCCTCGGGCCGTGCCGCGGCCGCCAGGTGCAGCGCCAGCTCCTCCAGCGCGACGGCCGGGTCGGGCGCCGCGTCGACCCGCTCGGTCATCCGCCGCACCTCGCCGCCGGGCCACAGGTCCGCCAACTCGACCCGGCGGTCCCGCAGTTCGTGCGCCGGAACGCCGAGCAGGGCCGACCCGGCGCCGGGCCGGAAGCGGACGCCCGCCCACGACTCGCGCAGCCCCGGCCCGGGCCGGAACGCCCGGGTGTCCGGCCCGGCGACCAGCAGCCGGCCCTCCGTCCACAGCAGGTCCATGCACCCGTCCGGCAGCACCAGGCCGCCGGCTCCCGCCCCCTTCGTCCACAGCACCGCCCCGGACAGCCGGGACGGGCGCTCCGCGTAGTGGGTGGACATGCCTCGAAGGCTACGCGGACCGGGCGGGCACCGCGTCCCGGGAGCCCCCGGTGCGCCGGGCGGCAAGCTCGTCCGTACGGACGCCACCGGCCCCGGCTGCGCGAGGCAGCCGGGGCCGGTGGGGGGCGCAGCCAGTGCGACGAGGGCTCAGGCCGCCACCTCGACGGCGGGTTCGGCCGCTTCGGCCGGCGCCGCCGCCCCCGCCTTGCCCCGCATCAGCACCAGGGTGAGCGCCGCCGCCACCAGGACGGCGATCCCGCCGACCGTGAAGGTGGTGGAGGTGGCGGTGTTGAAGGCCTCCCGGGCGGCCCGGGCCAGGGCGGTGTCGCCGCTGCCGGCGGAGAGGGCGAGGGCGTCGGTGATGGCGTGCCGGGCGGGGGCGGGGGCGTCGGTGGGCATCGAGCCGGTGTAGGTGCTGGAGAGCACGGTGCCGAGGATGGCCACGCCGAGCGCGGCGCCGGACTGCTGGACGGTGTCGTTGAGCGCGGAGCCGACGCCGGCGTGCTCGCCGGGGATCGCGCCCATCAGGGCGTTGGCGGCGGCCGGCATGCCGAGGCCGGAGCCGATGCCGAGCACCAGCATGGCCAGGGCGACCTTGGTGAAGCCGTCGCCGACCGAGAGCGTGGCGAGCAGGCCGAAGCCGCCGGCGATGATCACCATGCCGATGGAGGTCAGCACCCGGGCCGGGAGCTTCTTGCCGAGCGCGGCGCCGATCACGTTGAAGGCGAGCGAGGCGACGGCCAGCGGGATGAAGGCCAGGCCGGTGTCGGTGGGCGTGAACTCCAGGACGAACTGCAGGTACTGGGTGAGCACCAGCATCAGGCCGCCGGTGGCGAAGGTGAGCAGGACGAGGGAGAAGCTCGCGCCGGTGAAGACCCGGTTGCGGAAGAGCTTGAGCGGGACCATCGGCGAGTCGGTGCGGACCTGGCGGATGCCGAAGCCGGTGAGCGCGGCGACCGCGACGGCCAGCGAGCCGAGGGTGTTGGCGTGGGCGAAGCCGTCCCGCGGGATGACGATGATCGACCAGACCAGGGCGGTCATGCCGACCATCGAGAGCAGCATGCCGGGCAGGTCGGGCTTGCGCCACGGGCCCTTGGACTCGGGCATCAGGACGACCGCGGCCAGGATGGCCACCGCCGCGACCGGCACGTTGAGCAGGAACACCGCGCCCCACCAGAAGTGCGCGATCAGCGCGCCGCCCAGCACCGGACCGCCGACCAGGCCGATCATGGCCACCGCGCTCCAGGCGGCGATCGCCTTGGGCCGCTCCTCGTCGTCGAAGACGGTGATCAGGATGGAGAGCGTGCTCGGCATGACCAGGGCGCCGCCGACGCCCATCAGCACACGACCGGCGATCAGCTCGGCGGGACTGGAGGCGACCGCCGCGACCAGCGAGGCGGCGCCGAACAGCGCCAGCCCGATGATCATCACTTTTCGTCGGCCGAACCGGTCGGACAGGCTTCCCGAGGTCAGCAACAGCCCGGCGAAGACCAGGATGTACGAGTCGATGATCCACTGGATGTCCTGCGCCCCGGCCTTGAGGTCCTCCGCTATCGGCGGGATGGACACCGTGAGCACCATGTTGTCGATCACCAGCACCAGGCTGCTGAGGCAGAGCACGACCAGGATGAGCCAGCGACGCGGGTGACGGTCCACCGCGATCCCCCTTCGGTTCGGCGCGCCGGCCGCAGCCCCGCGCACGTCCTCGCGTCGGCGGCAGCCGCGCGGAAGTCCTCGCGGCGCACACCGTCCGCCCGTCCCCGACCGAACGGTGTGCGCTACGCCGAACACTGTACGGAGACCGAACACTGTTCGCAAGACCGTACGGTGTGCGGCGCCGGGGCCTATGCTGGACCGACCGCACCCGACCAGGGGGCACGTTGAATGGAGAGCCAGATGACGGCCAAGCCGGAGGACGACACCCCGCCGGAGCACCGGACCGGCGCCCAGCCGGGCATCCCGTCGCCGTGGAACCGTCCGCAGAAACGGCGGACCCAGCCCGCCCTCAGCCGCGAGCAGATCGTCACCGAGGCCTTCGCACTGCTGGACGCCGAGGGCATCGACGCGCTGAGCATGCGCAAGCTCGGCGCCCGCCTCAACGCCGGCGCGACCTCGCTCTACACCCACGTCGCCAACAAGGACGAACTGCTCGCCCTGGTCGTCGACCACGTCTTCGGCGAACTCCCGCTGGCCCGCGCGGAGGGCGCCGAGGACCCGAAGGTCTGGCGCGCGGCCGTCGTGGAGTGCACCGAGGGCATGCGCGCGGCCATCATGCGCCACCCGTGGATGGTCTCCGTGATCGGCGACGTCGGGATGGTCTACCTCGGCCCCAACTGGATGCGGCTCTCCGAAGCCCTGCTGGCCGTGATGGAGGCGGCCGGCTTCGAACTCGCCGAGGCCAACGACATGATGAGCGCGGCCATGGGCTACACCATCGGCACCGCCTGCGTGGAGGCCGCCTGGCTGAGCGCGCTGGCCAGGAGCGGCCAGGGCGAACAGGAGTTCATGAACCAGCTGCTGCCCGCCGTCATCGAGGCCACCAAGTCGCATCCGCGACTGCACCGGCTGTACACCACCCAGGTGCCGGAGGAGATCGAGGCGGGCCGGGACAGCAGCTTCCTGCGCGGCCTCAACGTGATCCTGGACGGGATCGAGGCGAGGCGGTCCAGGGCCTGAACCCGGACCGCCGCTCAGGCGCGGAAGAACCTCAACTCCCCTTCAGCGCCCGGACCTCAACCCCCGCTCAGCGCCCGGACCTCGGCGTAGCCGGGCACCGGACCGACCGGCCCGCCCGAGGCCACGGCGGCGGCCGTCGCCACCGCCGCCGCCAGTGCCGAGCGGTACAGCAGCGACCCCAGGCTGACCCGGGCCACCCCGAGCCCGGCCAGCTCGGCGAGACCCGGACCACCCGGCGTCCAGAGGATGTTGAGCGGGACGGACAGCCGGCCGACCAGCCTGGCGATCGCGGCCGGCTCGCTCAGCGCGGGTACGAACACGCCGTCCGCGCCCGCCCGTTGGTAGGCGTCCAGCCGCCGTACGGTCTCCGGCTCGGGGTCGTCGTTCCCGCACCAGTAGGCGTCGGTGCGGGCGTTCACGAACAGCTCCGGCACGGCGGCCTTCACCGCCGCGACCTTCGCGACGTGGACGGCGGTCGGCGCCAGGGTGCCGTCCGGCCGGCCGTCCTCCAGATTGATGCCGACCACGCCCGCCGCCGCCAACTCGACGGCCAGATCGGCTACTTCGACCGGGTCATCGCTGAAGCCGGACTCCACGTCGACGCTCAGCAGGTAGTCGTCGCGGCCCAGCCGCCGGGCCAGCCGTACGGTCTCCGCGCGGGTGGCGGCGGCGCCGTCGGGCAGGCCGGCGGCGGCCGCCACGCCCAGGCTGGTGGTGCCGATCGCGGGGTGACCGGCGGCGGCGAGGGCGGCGGCCGAGGCGTGGTCCCAGGCGTTCGGGAGCAGCAGCGGACGGCCGCGGCGGTGGTGCAGGGCGGCGAACGGGGTCATCGCGTCGAGCGGGCTCATCGCGTCGCCTCCCGCTGCCGCTCGATCGGACCCACCGAGTCCACGTAGTAGGCACCGGCCCCGGCGAGGTGGCAGACGATCTGCCGGAAGCTCCAACCCTTCCCCGGCGAGTCGTCCAACTGCCGTTCCGGCAGCGCGGCGACCCGCTGGGCCCAGATCCGGCCGAGCCGGGTGAGCCGGCTACGGGCCTCGTCCAGGTCGGCGGCGGTGAACGGCACCAGGTCGGCCGGGGTGGTGACCTCGGAGGCGTGCCAGTGGTCGGCGGCGGGCGGCTCGCCGGCCAGGCGGGCCTCCAACTCGGCCCAGTGGTCGATGAGATGGTCGGTGACCCGGCGAAGCGCCTTGTGCGGAGTGTAGGTTCGGCCGTCGGCGTTGACGATCGGGCGCCCGTCCCAGGCCGTCCAGGTGTCCGCCAGGGCGAGCACGTGGTCGATCATCTCCGGGATCAGGGTGGCGAGTTCGACCTGGCCGAGGTGGTCCTCGGCGGGCGGCCGGGACGTGTCCGCCGGGTCGGAGGATCCGTACAGGATGCCCTCGGCGATCGCCAGGGCGTGCGAGCGGCCCGGGCAGAGCCGGGGCGGGGCGCCGAAGGCCAGCGGCTCGCGGTCCGGTTCCCGGGCGGCGTCGAGGTCGAGCAGCACGTGCGCCCCGGCCGGGACCGCGACCCCGCCGACCTCGGTCGCCCGGGCGGCGAACCGGCGCATCGTCCGCAGCGGCGGATCGTCCCGCAGGGCGGCGGCCGGTCCGCCGCTGCGCCGGGCGTGCTCGACCAGGGTGGCGGTGGCGTCACAGGCCTGGACCAGCAGGCCGATCCGGTTCGCCGCCGTCTCCGGGTCGTCGTCGCCCATCGCGGGCAGCAGCCGGGCCACCGCCGCGTCCGCCGCCGGGTCGTCCGGCGCCGGCTCGAAGTACGCCCGGCCGACCACCCGCACGTCCCGCGCGACGGCCTCCGGATCGGCCAGGCCGAGCGCCCGTGCGAGCGTCCGCACCACCCGCAGCCGTACGTCCGGCTCGAAGCCGCCCGCGGCCAGGACCCGCAGCCGGGCGGGGTCCAGCCGTTCCAGGTCGGCCAGCACCAGCGCCCGGCGCCGGGCGTGCGGCTCGCCCGCGCTGAACCGGGCGACGGTGGCCCGCAGCCAGGCCACCGTGCCGTACCGGCCGGGCGTCGCGGGCGGCGGGACGAGCGCCGGATCGGCCAGGGCCGCGGTCACGTCCTGGTAGCGGGAGAAGGTCAGTTCATGCGGGGTCAGTTCATGCGGGGTCGGATCGTGCGGGGCCGGACGGTGCGGGGTCGGATGGTGCGGGGTCGGATGGTGCGGGGTCGGATCGCTCATGCCCGCCATCGTGGCCCCGGGTCGTTTCGGTCCCGGCCGAACCGTGCCGGGTCGACCATGGAGGCATGGCCGACCATGGACGCATGCCAGTGGACCACCGGGGCTCGCCGCTCGCCGCCTTCGCCGCGCTGCTCGCCGACCCCACCCGCGCCGCCTTCTGCTCCGCGCTGCTGGACGGCCGCGCCTGGACGGCGGGCGAACTGGCCCGCGCGGCGGGGGTCGCACCGTCCACGGCCAGCGAGCACCTGTCCCGGCTGATCGCGGGCGGGCTGCTGACGGAGGAACGGCAGGGGCGGCACCGGTACGTCCGGCTGGCCTCCCCCTCCGTCGCGACCCTGATCGAGGACCTCACCGTCTTCGCCGAGGCCATGGGCGAGGCGACCGCTCCTACCGACACCCGCAACAGCCGGCCGGCACCCCGCAACCTCCGCGAGGCCACCCGGCAGAGCGCCGAGGCCCGCGCCCGTACCTGCTACGACCACCTGGCCGGCCGCCTCGGCGTGGCCGTCGCCGACGCCCTGCTCGCCCGCGGCCTGGTCACCGACCACGCCGGGCTCGCCGTCACCGAGCGCGGCCACGACTGGCTCGCCGCACAGGCGATCGAACTGCCACCGCGCACCGGCCGCCCCGGCGGGCGCCCGGTGGTGCGCGGCTGCCTGGACTGGACGGAGCGCCGCAGCCACCTCGGCGGCGCGCTGGGCGCGGCGCTGTGCCGCACCGCGCTGGACCGCGCCTGGGTCGAGCGGATCGGTTCCGGCCGGGCCCTGCGGGTCACCCCGGACGGCTGCCGGGCGCTGCACGAGCTGCTCGGCGTCGAGGTGTCCTGAATCCGGGCCGTCAGCGCTCCGACCGCTCAGCCCATCGACCGCTCAGCCCATGGACTTCGCCCCGTCCAGCGACTCCCGGATGATGTCCGCGTGCCCGGCGTGCTAGGTCTCCGCGATCAGGTGCAGCAGCACCCGCCGGGCCGCCTGCTCGTCGGTGAGGTCCCGGACGGTGCGCCGCGGCAGGCCGCGGTGCTTGTCCAGGGTCTCGACGAGTTCCTCGCGCTCCCCCGTCAGACGTCCACGGTCGACGGCTGCTCGCCCACCCTCCGGCCGAGGTCGATCAGCCCGAACGCCGCGCCCTGCTGGTCGCCGACCGCCGCGAACCGCCCGAACGGACTGTCCACCGGCCCGAAGTAGACCGTGCCGCCGTGCTCCTTCAGCCGCTCGATCGCGGCGTCGGTGTCGTCCACGGCGAAGTACACGCTCACGTACGAGGGCGCCTCCGGCGGCAGGACGTCGCCCGCCGCCCCCGTCCGGCCCAGCACCGGCCGGCCGCCGACCAGGAACATCCGGTAGTCGATCTGCTCGGAGTCCATCTTCCGCGTGCCGTACGGGAACACCGCCGGGAAGAAGGAGTCGGCCTTGCCCGGCTCGCGGGTGACGATCTCGGCCCAGCTGTACGCACCGGGCTCGCCCTGCTTCTCGAAGCCCTCGTGGGCCTCGCTCTGCCAGACGCCGAACGCCACCCCGCCCGGGTCCCTGGCGATCACCATGGTGCCGAAGTCGCCGACCTGCATCGGCCCCATCACCACCTCGCCGCCGTTGGTCCGGATCCGCTCGGCGGTGGCGGCGGCGTCCGGCGAGGCCAGGTACAGGCACCAGGCGGACTGCGCCTGGCTCCCAGGCATCGGCGGCACGATCGCGGCCACCGCCTTCCCGTCCGAGTACGCCTGGGTGTAGTTGCCGAACTCCGACGAGCCCTCGCCGAAGGTCCAGCCCAGGACGTGCCCGTAGAAGGCCTTGGCGCCCTCCAGGTCGGTGAACATCGCGTCGGCCCAGCAGGGTGTGCCCTCAGGTAGCGCAGCCATCTCTCAGCCCTCGTCCGTGACGGTGCGGACGCGCGCCGGAAGGCGCGCGCGGCCCCCGACCCGCCAGCCTAACCACGCCACGGCGCACCCGCGCGCGGCCCGGCCCGCGCGGGTGCGCCCGTGGTGCGTCCGTGGTGCGTCCGTGGCGAGTAGCCCGTCTCAGTTCGCCGGAACGGCGGCCCCGCGGGACGGCGCGCGCAGCGAGGCGGTGCCCAGCCCGGTCGGCCCGAGCGGCACCGTGCCGGTGACGGGCGCCGCACCCGGCTCGGAGGCCGCCGCGGCCGCCGCGGCCGCAGCCCGCGCCCGGACCGCGCCCGCGAGGTCCCGCTCGGCGCCGAAGTGCCGTTCCAGGTCCTCGGTGCGGTACCGGCGGCAGCCCTCGTGCCAGTTCAGGATGCCCGCGAGCCAGTTCTCCAGCTCCTTCACGTACCCGCCGAGCAGCTCCCGGGCCTCCGTACCGAGCTCGAAGTCCTCGTACATCACCGGGAGTTCGCGCTGCGCGACGTGCCGGAACTGGTCCAGCCGCGAGTGCATCAGGTCATCGACGATCCGCAGCGCCGACGGGTGGTCGCAGTTGAAGAAGTTCTGCACCACCAGCACCACGTTGTGCAGCTCGCCCTCGTACTCGATCTCCTTCTGGTACGAGAAGACGTCGTTCATCATGCACGCGTAGTCCATCGCGGAGTTCTCCAGCGCGCGCATCGAGCCGTGCCGGTACACCTCCGCCGGCACGGTCTTCCCGTGGCCCAGGCGGGCGAGCAGCGTGGTGAGTTCGGAGCCGAAGGTGGAGCGGCGCATCTCCAGGTAGTCGACCGGGTCCGGAACGCGGTTCTGGATCTGGTTGCTCAGCTCCCAGATCCAGCTCGCCGTCATCACCTCGATCGACTCGCGCAGGGTGCGCCGGGCCTCGACCGTCATCGGGCCGGTGGTCCGCTCCCAGATGTCGGCGAGGGAGCGCTCCAGCGCGTTGACCGGCTCCGGCACGGGCTCGCCGTCCAGCGGCATGAACAGCGGCAGCCGCGCGTTGGCGGCCTTGGCACCGGCCAGGTCGCGGGTGCTGCCGAAGGCCCGCGGGTAGTAGTCGTCCGCCCAGGTGCCCCAGGCCAACCAGGCCGAGGCGATGTCGAGTTGGTCGGCGGTGGCGTCGGGGTGGATGCCGGCCGCGCAGAGCGGGAGGTCGTAGTCGCGCATCGACTCGGCGTCCCAGATGCCGGATCCGGGGACTCCCGGGTGATCGGCCAGCAGACCGACCCGCTCGGCCCACTCGATCACCCGCTCCCGCGCACCGTCCAGGTGCGGGCTCAGCGTCAGCGCGAACGGCAGGTCGAACCGCGGCAGTCGGGACGGCCCGACGGCCCGGAACGGCACGTGCCCGTGCGACCGCGCCCGCCGCACGGCCGGCGCCTCCGACGCCCCGCTCCCCTTGCGCAGGATGTCCAGCGCCGAGGTCCCGATCCCGCCGATCGCGTACTGGTCCCACCAGTTGCCGGACCCCGGCAGCCCCGGCAACTCTCCGCCCGACCCCGGCGCCACCCGGCCGCCCGAACCCGCCGCCGCCCCACCGCCGTTCATGTAGCGGCTGGACCGCATGTGCCACTCGTGCCCGCCGGACTGCCAGTCCTGCAGCCCCTTGACGTACGCCATCACCCGGGCGCGGCCCGCCGGGTCGAGCCCGGTCTCCGCGAACAGCACCGGCAGTTCGGTGAACACGGTGTTCTCGAACTGCTGCAGCCGCGAGGTGAGCAGATCGTTGACGGCCTCGGCGGCCTGCTGGGTGGAGCACTCCAGGAACCGCTCCAACACCAGGATGCCGTTGCTCAGTTCACCCTCGTCCTCGACCTCGCGCTGGTACGAGAAGATGTCGTTGCGCAGGTGCACGCCGTCGGAGAAGGCGTCCATCAGCACCCGCAGCGCACGCGAACCGGAGACCTCCTTCGGCACCTCGGCCCCGGCCGCGAACTCGACCAGCTGCGCGGACCACGGCGCCCCGCCGACCTTCCGGCGCATCTCGATGTACTCGACCGGGTTGGCGATCCGCCCGGCGTCGATGTTGGCGAGCTCCCACAGCGACTCGTTGAGCAGGTTGCGGGTGCTCTGGGCGAACCGGATCCGCCAGTCCTCCCCCATCACCGGCACGGTCCGCCGCCACAGGTCGGCCAGACCCGCCTCGACCGGGTTCTCCGGCTCCGGCACCGGGGTCGCCGGGTCGGCGGGCATGAACAGCGGCAACCGGTCGAGGTGCGCCTTGCCGGCCTTGCGGTCGTTGGTGCGCTTGTACATGTCGAGGAAGTGGTCGTCGAAGAAGAAGACCCAGACGTACCAGTCGGTGACCAGCGACAGCGCCTCGGCGGAGGCGTCGGGGTGGGTGTAGGCGCAGAGCAGGCCGTAGTCGTGGGCGTCCAGGTCGGCCTGTTCCCAGATCCCCGATCCCTCCAGCATCCCCATCTCCCGGGCCCAGCCCGAGGAGTGGGCCCGCGCCTCGTCCAGGTGCGGATTGAGTCGCGCCGGGTGCGGCACGTAGAAGGACGGCAGTTCGAACGGCTGGGTCACGGGGGGCGAGCCTTTCTGGACGCGTCGATTGGACCAAGGATGACCCCCCGTCAGCCCGCCGCACCGCCACAACAAGAACAGTCATATGAAATGACCCAGCTGCTCGAACCCCCGCTCGGGCCCCGGCCCACCCCGAACCGACCCTACGGCCCCCCCAACCACCCACCCAGCCGAGCGCACCCCCACCCACTACCGGTCGGTGGCCCCTCCTAATCCTCCGGCCCGGGCGAAGTCCGGTTCGCCGCCGAACCGTTCACGGATCCGTTGAGCTTCGTGAACCGCACCCCCGGGCCGCCGGCGGAGTCCTGATCGACATCCTGATCCAGAAAGCTCTTCCGGATCAGCCCGGCGTCGTCCGGCCGACCAGCAGCAGTGGTGGCGTCCGCCACCCGGTGGACGTAGGCCTGCCCCTCCGGAGACTCCTTCCGCAACCGCATGTCGTTCAGCATCTGGTTCAACGGCCCGACCACCGGTGGCCCCGCAGTTGGCCCGGCCGGGCCCTCGTCGTCCGGAAAAGCCCCCGGCACCAGGTGTTCGTACAACTCGCTGACGGCCTCGTTGTTGGCCGCCGCCGAGAGCTGCGCGAGCGGACCGATCAGATCGACGGCGTCCTGGATCCGGTCGTCATGGCGAGCCAGCCACCACACCACGGCGTCGCCGGGCGACTTCAGCACATCACCACCGAGGTACGCCCGCTTGCTCTGCTCGTACCGGCGCTCGTGCTCCCACACCTCTTCGGTCTTGCGCACCTCGGACAGCTTCCCCAGCCGGTGCCGGTCGTCCTCCGAAAGCCTGAGCTCGACCCGCCCACCCATCGCCTCCACCAGCCCCGAGAGGTCCTGGCTCTGCGCGCCGAGCACACCGTTCAGGCGGTGCTGCACCAGGTCCAGCCGCCCCGGCACCTCCTGCTCGGTCACCTCGCGCGCCCGGGCCAGCACCGTCTCGACCGCGAGACCGGCCGGATCGGCGTGCACCAGCCCGGTCGCGTTCCGGACCGGCCGCCACCACACGGTCGCCGAAAAGAGAAAGTCGTAGTCCGGTACCAGGCTCGGCAGCGCCACCCCGACCACCCGGGTCTTCTCCCACGGCGGCTCGTCGGGCTCCATCCTCGGCGTACGCGCCGTCGCCAGCAGGACGGCCAGCACCACGACCACCACCGCCGGCACCATCCACAACCACACCGGCCAGTGGGCCGACACCCCGAGCACGACGGTCATCAGCCCCGCCGCAAGGGCCAACCCCACAAGCGGGATCTTCCCCATGCCCTTCACAGCCCGCTCCCCCCGCTCGCCCCGACCAACGGTTCGATCCCCTGCGCGCGGTCGATCTTCCAGCAGAAGCGCGCCGCCACCTCGGCCCGGCTCAACTGCCCCGGAGCGTCATCCGACTGGGCCGCCCAGGCGCGTGCCCGCACGTAGAGACGGCTGAGCATGCCGATCCCACCGCCGGAGGCCTCAATGAGGATCCCCAGCAATCGCTCACCCCCGTCCCGTTCCCGGCGGGCCGCCGACAGCCACGCTTCGACCAACTCCCGGAAGATCCCGGAGTCCGGCAGCCACGGCGGCCTCCGCTCCATGCCCTCGCGGACCCGGTCCAGCAGTCTCAAGTACAACTGCTCGTTTCTGCCGACCAGTTCCAGCAAGGCATCCCGGGCATACCGAGGTTCCTTCTCGGACTCCCGCCGCGCGAGCTGATGCAGGCGGACAAGCGCCTGTTCCGGATGGTTCGGGGCCATGACGTCGACACAGATCCGCGCCAGAGCCTGTACCAGGTTGGTGTGCAACTGCGGCGTCGTCGACCACTCGTAGATCTTCCTCCGGAAGGCGGAACCCCCGGTCTCGCTCATCAGCCCCTGCTCCAGAACCCGCATAACCTCGGGCAACAGCCGGGTCTCCTTCGCCCACGACTCCACCAATCCGGTCAACACCTGGACGTCACCGGCTTTCAGCGTCTGCTCCGCGAACCGGTCGACCAATCGCCGCCGGTCAGACACATCCAGCCCCGCCGTCGCACCGACGGCATCGGCGACCCACTCTGCGAACGCCCCACGCAGGTCCGGGTAGTACAGCCAGAAGTGGGCGCGGACAGCATCCGCGTACGCCAGTGCGCGGAAGTGAACGCGGTCCTCCTCCACCTCCACCCGCAGCTCGTTCAGCCGTTGGTTCAGGTCAGCGCGGTCGAGGCGTGGCCGTTCGTCCTTCGGATGACCGACCTTTCTCAACAGCCGGTCCGCGAACCGGAACACCGAGTCCGCAGGGGCTCCGTCCAGCATCGCTGCCGTGAACAGCAATGCCCGCTGGCGCCCATCCTTGAGATCAGCGATCTGCTGGGCCACCTCCTGGCCACGCTTCCGGAGAGCAGCGACGGCCTTCGCGATCCACACACCGGAGTCACCGCCCGCAGAGCGCGCCTCGATCACCAACTCGGATAGCCGCTGCAGGTCCCGCATGGGGGCGCCATCCAGTAGCTTGCCGAGCTCCGACCGAGGTCGCACCGAAAAAGACACCTCGCCCAGGTGCTTGGCGAGCACCCGGTCACCGGCCGGACGCCCTATCCGCACCATCAGCTGGCGAAAGTCCTGGTGCAGGTGGTGCTCGTGCTCGCGGGGCAGGACCACGGCAAGACGACCCCGGCAAGACTCGACCTTGTCCCAGTAGGACTGCATCAGGACCCATGCCTTGACGAGCTGTTGCTCAGACGTGTTGGACAGGTCCAGTAGGATCCGCTCGCCCGGTGCGAGTGCGCCCGCTTCGTCCGGCTTCTCGTCGGGCGCAACCTCACGGAAAGGATCGTGCCGCCTTCCCGCTTTGTGGAGCAGCACGACAGCCGCAGTACGGCGTCCACTGCCATCGGCACCCGAGATCAGGACGGCCGTGCCGGGTTCCTCCAACCTGGCGACTGCCGTCCCGTACCCGGGTGGGGCTACGAAGCGCTCGCTCAGCCACCGACGCCGCTCAACGGCCACCCGAAGCGGATCTGCGCCATCCCGGATCAACCGATCCGAGGCGTAGTAGTAGTGGTAGTTGTTCTGGGTCCCACTGCCCGTGTGCGTCTGCCCCTGGGCGTTGCCGATCCGGGTCCCGCCCCCGGCGTCGCTCACCGTCGCCGTCCCCCGCGGTCGCCCCGACCGCCGAAGTCGTTGTTCACCGTGCCGCGTTCGACGTAGTTGCTGCCGTCACCGTGGAATTCCACCCAGCCGTGCCGGATGGTGTTGTTCTGGGTGCCGCTCCCGGTGTGCACCGGCCCGCTGGCGCTGTTGATGAACGTTCCGACGTCCCGCCCCACGTTGCCGATGCCCCCGCTCTGGTCGTGCCGGTAGTCGCGGGCCTGTACCACGCTGCCGTTCACCCGGTCGATCTCGTTGTGGCTCTCCACACCGCGCTCCTTCGTCATCTGCCGTTCGGCCTCGGCCAGTTGGGGCAGCGCCTCGGCGAGATCATCGCCCAGCCCCCGCAGGCCCGACTCCGCGTCGCGGTTGTCGAAGCGGCGGTACTGGCAGTCGGCCAGCTCGGCGATCTCGGCCGGTAGGTCGTGCCGGTCGAGCCGCGTCGCACGACCGACGAGCACGGGAATGACCAGCGCGCCGGTCCCGAAGGCCTCGACGATCTCGCGCCGGGTCCAGTCCTCCGGGTCGTCGAGTGCGCGCCGCCCGTCCGCGGTCCGGGCGTCCGACCAGCGTGGACCGATGACGGCGACCAGCGCCCCGGAGCGGCGGACGGCGGTCAGCAGTGCCTGGGGGAAGCGCCCGCCGGCCTTGATGGACTTACTGGCGCGGAACACCCGTTCGGTGCCGAAGCGCCGTGAGAACTCGCGTTCGATCAGGGTGGCGGTGCTGTCCTCGTCATTGGTTCGGTAGTTGACGAAGATGTCGGGCATGACGGATCACCTCTCTGGTGAGTGAGGGGTACGGATACGGACGGCGGCCGGGGACGGGTCGGCCTTCGGATGCGACTAGGGGTGCAGCGCCCTGGCGAGCATGGGCTGGAGGTCCTGCACGGGGCGGCCGGCCCGGAAGCGGTGCAGTTCTCGGGCGAGCCGCCGGACGTCGGAGCGGATGGTGGCCGAGTGCAACGCCGGAACGATCGGCAGGAGTTCCGCCGCGAGTTCGCAGGCGTGTTCCGGTTCGCCCGCGCCCGCGTGGGCGAGCGCGCGCCGGAGACCGTACCGGGCGCGGCTGCGGACGGCGTGCGCCGGGATCTTCGGGTACTCGCGGTCGAGGACCTCGGCGGCCTCACCAGGACGGCCGAGGTCGTGGAGGCACCAGCCGGTGACGACGGCCGCCGGGTCGGCCAGGCTGGTGGTGCCGAGGACCGGTCCGCTTCCTTCCTCCGCTTCGGCCCGGGCCAACAGTTCCCGGGCCCGATCGAGGCTGCGCAGACACGCGTCGCGGTCCCCGGCGAGGGCGTGGCCCTGAGCCTCGCGCTGGGCGGCGAGGCCGCGGATCCGTGGCGGCAGCTCTCCTCCCTGGGCGGATTCCACCAGTTGTACGGTCTGGGTGGCGTCGCCCGCGTAGAAGGTGACCAGGGCGCGCCTGACCAGCGCGTACGAGGCCAGGTCGTGATCACCTGCGGCCTGGGCGAGCTCGACGGCCCGGGCGGTCCACCACAGCGCCGAGGGGTCGTCGCTGGCCTCCTGGGCCATCCAGCCCGCGTATTCCGCGTATCTGGCGGCGAGCAGCAGCAGTCGACCGCGGTTCTTCGCGTCCGCCTGCACGGCGAGTTCGCGAAGGGTGTGGGTCTGGACGGTGAGCAGCGGAAGGAGCACGCCGGGATCGCTGGTCTGGCCGAGCTGCCGCATCTGGTCGAACTGGGCCCGGAAGACCTCGACCGGGGTGGACTCCACCACGGCTGCCGGAAGGGTCGGGGGGACCGCCGAGAACGCAGCCGGTGCCGGGCCGACGGAGAGCCCGCCCCCGAGCAGGGAAGTGGCTCCGGCCGCGAGCAGCTGTCGCCGCCCGATCCCGCCGGACCAGCGGACGCCTTCGCGGTCGACCCTGACCAGTGGCTCCTCATCCCCCTTGCCGTCGCGGTCCGCCGGGGTTCCGGGTCCTGCGGCGGTACCGCGTCGCCGTCGCGGCTCGGGCGGCTCGATCAGCCGCTCCAGCTCGCCCCTGGCCAGGAGCTGGGCGTCGCAGCGACGGGCGAGCTCGGGCGGTGGCGCCTTCTGTCCCCGTTCGATCTTGCTGAGGTGACCCTTGCTGTAGCTGAGCATTTCCGCGAGACGGGTGAGGGTGAGCCCGGCGGCGATCCGCCGTCTGCGGAGTTCCGGGCCGAACTCGTCGGACGGCCTTCCGGACGCGATCATGCCAACCCCCGCTCTGGATCCAACCGCCCATGCGTCTGTTGCATCGTGGGCCGGAAGCGGTCACCCCTCGCTTCCGCCTGAATATTGGCATGCGACCGAGCCGGTCAAACGGGGTTCGACGGGTTTCCCGTTTCCTCTTTCCCGCTCGAATATCCATGCGAACAAAACGAGTTGGCGACTTGTCGATGCGCTCGGACGAACAGCCGCAGGGGCGGCCCACCCGTCGGTGGTCCACCCCTGCGGTGGGGAGCCGGTCAGGCCGCGAGGCCGAGGGCCAGGGAGGCGACGGCCGGGGCCAGGTAGATCAGGGGGAAGGGGATGTGGGCGTAGGCACGGGCGCGGGCGACGGTGATCACCGCGCCGAGGAAGTAGAGGATGATGCCGACCGCGGCCGCGTAGCCGATGGCCGGGACGGCGAGACCGACCAGCAGGCCGAGGGCGCCGGCGGCCTTGGCGACGCCGAGCCAGGTCCACCAGGCGCGCGGGACGCCGTACTCGGCGAGGGGCCCCACGACGTACTCGGCCTTGGCGAAGACGGAGTACGCCGAGAAGCCGACCATGAGGGCGCCGAGGACGGTGACGACGATGTGGGCGACGGACATTGGAGTGCTCCCCATTCGGTGACTGGTCGATCCGAGTCGGTCGGATCCGGTCGGACACAGCACTGACCCGGAGCACGCCGCCGATGTGACAGCCGCGGACAAAAATGTTTCCGTACTACTGCCGTGAAATGCTCAACAACCGCTCCGCCAACGAACAAAGCAGGTCTGACAAGGGCTGGAAACACCAAGACTTCCTCAGATACGGGCGTGTTGACCGCGTCCGTCCACGCCGCGTCCTCCAGACTGGGCGCCGACCGACGTCAACTCCGAGGAGGCCAAACCTCATGAACGTCACCGTCCGGCTCGCCCAGCAGCCCGAGGCCGACGAACTGCTCGGACGGAGTGCGCTCGCCGCGCTCGTCGGCATGCTGCTGGACCAACAGGTGCCGATGGAATGGGCGTTCACCGGCCCGCTGACCATCGCCCAACGGCTCGGCCGGGACGACCTCGACGCCCACGAGATCGCCACCTACAGCCCGGAGGAGTTCGTCGCCCTGCTCTCCGCGAAGCCGGCCGTCCACCGCTACCCGGCCGCGATGGCGAAACGGGTGCAGCAGCTGTGCCAGTTCCTCGTCGCGCAGTACGACGGCGACGCCGCCGCGCTGTGGAAGGACGCCCGCACCGGCAAGGAGCTGCTCAGCCGCCTCAACGCCCTTCCCGGCTTCGGCAAGCAGAAGTCGCAGATCTTCCTGGCCCTGCTCGGCAAGCAGTTCGGGGTCCGGCCCGAGGGCTGGCGCGAGGCGGCCGGCGCGTACGGCGAGGAGGGCGCCCACCGCTCGGTCGCCGACATCACCGGCCCCGAATCCCTCACCCTGGTACGTGAGTTCAAGCAGGAGATGAAGCGCGCGGCGAAGGAGGCCAAGGCCGCCGCCAAGCCCCGCACCACCACCCGGTCCGCCACCGCGACCGCCACCGCAGCCCGTTGAACCCACGCGAAGTGCCGTCCGCGGCTCTCCGTCCCCGCGTGCGTCGAGGGCCCCGGCCGCGCAGCGCGACCGAGGTCCTCGACCGAACCGGAGCTCCGAACCGGAGCCCCGAACCGAAGCCCCGAACCGGACCCGTCACACCAGGGCGGACTCGCGCTCCTCCGGAGCAGCGGCCGCCGGGTCCCCGACCGCCGCCCCCCGCTTGCGCGGCAGCGCGAACATCAGCAGGAACACCGCCAGCAGCACCCCCGCGACCCACCACATCGCGTGCACGAACGCCCCGCTGAAGGCCGTCCCCAGCACCTCCGGCGCGACCACGTCGTCCATCGCCCCGAAGAAGGCCACCGACACCAGCCCGAGCCCGAGCGCGTTGCCGACCTGCTGCACGGTGTTGATCAGCCCCGAGGCCGACCCGGCGTGCCGGCGCGGCACCTCGGACAGGATCGCGTCGGTGATCGGCGCGACGATCAACCCCATCCCGAGGCCCATCACCACCAGCGGCAGCGCCATCTGCCAGGGCGCGATGCCGGTCCCGTACCGGTGCGCCTCCGCGATGTAGACGAGCACGCCCACCGCCATGATCAGCGCGCCGGCCTGGAGCACCTTGCGTCCGAACCGCGGTACCAGCTTCTGCACCGACAGCCCGGCCGCCGTGGAGACCGCGAGCGAGAACGGGATGCCGGTGGCGCCCGCCTTGAGCGGGCTCCAGCCGAGCCCGACCTGCATGTAGAGCGTCCAGACCAGGAAGAAGATGCCGAGCGCGACGCCGAAGGCCAGCTGGACGCAGATCCCGGCCGCGAAGCTCTTCACACGGAACAGCGACAGTTCGACCAGCGGCGAGCCGTCCCGCCGCGCCTTGGCCTTCTCGTACACCACGAAGAGCACGAACACCGGCAGGCTGCCGACCATCGACAGGTAGCCCCAGAGCGGCCAGCCGGCCTCCCGGCCGTGGGTCAGCGGGTAGATCAGCATCAGCAGGCCGAGGCTGGCCAGCGCCACGCCGACCAGGTCCAGCTTGAGCGCGTGCTCGGCCCTGGACTCGTCGATGAAGCGGCGCCCGAGCAGCAGCCCGGCGATGCCGACGGGCAGGTTGATCAGGAAGATCGGCCGCCACTCGAGGCCCAGCAGGTCCCACTCGGTGAGCAGCGCGCCGATCATCGGACCGGACACCGCGCCCAGCCCGACCACCGCTCCGAACATCCCGAACACCTTGCCGCGCTCCTCCGCCGGGAAGGTCGCGTGGATGATCGACAGCACCTGCGGCACCATCAGGGCCGCCGTCCCGCCCTGCAGGATCCGCATGGCGACCAGCATCTCCGGGCCGGAGGCCAGCCCGCACAGCGCGGAGGCCAGCGTGAAGCCGCCGATGCCGATCAGGAACAGCCGCTTGCGGCCGTGGATGTCGCCGAGCCGCCCGCCGGTGATCAGCCCGATCGCGAAGGCCAGCGCGTAGCCGCCGGTGACCCACTGGATGGCGCTGAAGGAGGCGCCGGTGTCCTGCTGGATGCTCGGGATGGCGATGTTGACGATGGTGACGTCCACCAGGTCCATGAAGGAGGCGACCATCACGATCGCCAGCGCGATCCACCTCCGCCGGTCGGCTCCCGCCGTACTCATTGCGTTCTCCTCGTTCGTCCGCTGCTTCACGTCCGGAACGGTACGGACCATGTAGGTCAGGTCCTGTCCCAGTTCGTCGGGCATGCTGGACGGCATGAGCGAGCACGGCGAGCGAACCATCGGGAGGCGCGCATGAGCGACACCCCCGCCCGGCTGCTGAACCTGCTGTCGCTGCTGCAGACCCCGCGCGAGTGGCCCGGCAGCGAACTGGCCGAGCGGCTCGGCGTCAGCCCCCGCACCATCCGCCGGGACATCGACCGGCTGCGCGACCTCGGCTACCCGGTGCAGGCCACCATGGGCGCGGTCGGCGGCTACCGGCTGGTCGCGGGCACGGCGATGCCACCGCTGCTGCTGGACGACGAGGAGGCGGTGGCCATCGCGGTCGGCCTGCGGGCGGCCGCCGGACACGCCGTGGTCGGCATCGAGGAGGCCTCGGTACGGGCGCTCGGCAAGCTGCTCCAGGTGCTGCCGAGCCGGCTGCGGCACCGGGTGGGGACCCTGAACACGGCGACCGTGCCGCTGCTCACCGGGGACGGCCCGACCGTCGACCCGGAGGCCCTGACCCTGCTCGCCGGCGCCGTCACCAAGCACGAGCGCCTGCGCTTCGCCTACCGGGCCCGCGACGGGGCCAAGACCCGGCGCAACGTCGAGCCCGAGCGGCTGGTCTCGACCGGCCGTCGCTGGTACCTGATCGGCTACGACCTGGACCGGGAGGACTGGCGGCTGTTCCGGGTCGACCGGATCACCGAGCCGTTCGCCACCGGCGCCCGCTTCACCCCGCGCCCGCTCCCGGCCGAGGACGCCGCCGTGTTCGTGGCGAGCCGGCTGCGCCGCCGGTCACCCACGCACACCATGGTGGCCACCGTCCACCGCCCCGCCGCCGAGGTCGACGGCTGGATGCCCTGGACCGGGGACTACGAGATCGAACCGATCGACGACCACAGCTGCCTGCTGCGCTCCCGGGCGGACTCCCTGAAGTGGCTGGCGTCCGGGCTGCTGATGCTGGACTGCGACTTCGATGTGCACGAGCCCCCGGAACTGCGCGAGCACCTGCGCACGATCGCGGCCAGGGCCGACCACGCGGCGAACCGGAGGGAGTCAGGGTCCGGCCGTCCGACCGGACCCTGACAGCGGAAACCTCAGACCCCGTACTCCGCCGTCAGCAGCGCCCGCCCCAGGGTGTGGAAGGTGATGTGGAAGCCGACCTGGGCCGGCGGGGTGTCGGCGGTGACGTCCAGCTTCTCCACGTCCAGCGCGTGCACCGCGAACACGTACCGGTGCGGGGCGCCGGGCGGCGGGGCGGCGCCGTCGTACTTGTTGCCCGGGAAGTCGTTGCGCCCGTGGAAGGAGGCCGCGCCCGGCAGGTCGTCGTCCGAGGAGCCGGCGCCGCGCGGCAGTCCGGCGGTGTCGGCGGGCAGGTTGAGGGCCAGCCAGTGCCACCAGCCGGAGCCGGTCGGCGCGTCCGGGTCGTAGCAGGTGACGGCGATGCTCCGGGTGCCCTCCGGCAGCCCCGACCAGGCCAGCTGCGGCGAGAGGTTGCCGCCGCCGTGGATGAACTCCCGGCCCAGCGTGCCGCCTTCGGTGATGTCCCGGCTGGTCAGCTCGAAGGACGGCACCTGCGGCAGGAACTCGTACGGCAGCGGCGGACGAACACTCATGGGGTGCACCTCTCACGGTCGGAATGACACGGATCACTGTAATGCGGTGCACGTCCGATCCGGCCGCCCCTAGAGTCGACGTCATGGCCTCGAAACTCGCCCGGTTGCTCTCGGACTCCCGCCGCGCCCTGCTCACCATGCTCGGGATCCAGGCCGTCATCTGGTCCGTGCAGGTGGTGAACTGGCTGGACGACTACGACCTGTCCAAGGAGTTCGGCCTGCGTCCGGAGCGGGTGGACGACCTGCCCGAGATGTTCACCATGCCGTTCCTGCACTTCAGTTGGGACCACATCGTGGCCAACTCCTGGCCGCTGTTCGTGCTCGGCTTCCTGGCCGCCTACCGGGGCATGCGGAAGTTCCTGCTGGCCAGTCTGGTGATCACGGTGTCCGGCGGGCTCACGGTCTGGCTGCTGGAGAGCCCGAACACCGTGACGGCCGGAGCGAGCGGCATGGTCTACGGCTACCTCGGCTACGTGGTGCTGCGCGGGGTCCTGGACCGCAACGTGCTGGACGCGGTCGTCGGCATCGGCGTCGCCGCGGTCTACTGGACGATCCTGATCGGGGTGCTGCCGGTCGTCCACGGGGTCAGTTGGCTGGGCCACCTCGGCGGGCTGATCGGCGGACTGGCCGCCGCCGTCCTGCTCCGCAACCAGGCGAAGCCGAAGCCCGTCCCCGTCGCCACCGATCCGAACAGCCCCAACGCCGCCCTGCTCAAGGAGCTCGACGACCTGGGCCTCTGACGCCGACCTGCTCCAGCAGCACCGCACCGAGGTCGAGGGCGGGCCCGGTGAAGGCGTACGCGATGTTCACGACATTTCCCATCAAACAGCCGCAAACGCCCACCCGCAGCTCACACCCGTGCGCGTGGCGCCCCCGCGGCTGCTGCGCCATCCGCCGTCCGAACGGTAGGCTTTCCGTGTGATCTTCAAGCGCATCGGCAATGGGCGGCCGTACCCGGATCACGGCCGGACGAGTACCCGCCAGTGGGCTGACGTCGCCCCGCGTCCGGTGCGGCTCGACCAGCTGGTGACCACCAAGGGCCAACTCGACCTGGAAACCCTGTTGGCCGAGGACTCGACCTTCTACGGGGACCTCTTCGCCCACGTGGTGAAGTGGCGCGGCGACCTCTACCTGGAGGACGGGCTGCACCGGGCCGTACGGGCCGCGCTGCAGCAGCGCCAGGTGCTGCACGCCCGTGTCCTCGAGATGGACTGACGGCCGCACGGCGACCTCCCCGGACCGCCCCCTCGCCACCAGGCGGAGGGCGGTCCGGGCGTACCCGGGTACCTCCTTTCGGGTACCGAGGTACTCCAGATGATGATCGTTTAGTACCTTCCCAGCTGTCCGGCACTACGCTGCTGACTACGGCCGCGACCAGGGGATCCGCCCGCACCCGGGGGTCGCCTCCACCCGGCCGATCCGTCATCCCGACCCCGCCCTGGCACGAGGGGGAGACAAACCGTGAGCATGTTGACTCCCCAAGGCCTCAAGGGGAAGCAGTACCGCATCACCGGCAACGCCTACCCGCGGCTGGGCCGGCCCCCGAAGAAGAGTCGCAAGGTGATCGCCGCGCTCGCGGCCCTGCTCGCCCTGGCCCTGATCGGCCTCGGCGGCGTGCAGCTGTACGACATCTTCCGCGGCAAGGACCGGAACGCCTCCGCGCAGGCCTGCGCCGACCCGTCCGGCAAGCCGCTGGCCGCCCCGACGGCGGGCGCCACGCCCGGCAGCCCCGCGGCCTCCGGCGCCCCCGCCGCCGTGGTGGACCCGCACGCCGTCCCCGCGCCCACGGCCGTCACGGTGAACGTCTACAACGCCACCACCAAGTCCGGCCTGGCCGGGCGGACCGCCGACGAGCTCAAGAAGCGCGGCTTCGTCATCGGCAAGGTCGGCAACGCGCCCGCCGAGCTGGACAAGAAGGTGCCCGGCACCGCCCAGGTGATCGCCGGCCCGAGCGGCGCCGCCGCCGGCACCCTGGTGAGCTCCCAGATCGCCGGGGCCACCGTCACCGCCGACGCCCGCACCGACGCCAGCGTGGACTTCGTGATCGGCGACAGCTACAACGCCCTGCTGGACGAGACCCAGGCGGCCGCCGCCCTCGCCCTGGCCATCAAGCCCTCCCCCACCCCGAGCACCACCGGCACCTGTTGACCGCACGACAGCAGGAGAGCCCCCGGCACTGCCGGGGGCTCTCGGACGTTCGGAAAGGGGCTCAGCCGGCCGTGCCGTACAGCCGGTCGCCCGCGTCGCCCAGGCCGGGGACGATGTAGCCGTTCTCGTTCAGTCGCTCGTCCAGGGCGGCGGTGACCACGGTGACCGGCAGGCCGGCCAGCTCGCGCTGCATCACCTCGACGCCCTCCGGCGCGGCCAGCAGCACCACGGCGGTGACGTCGGTGGCGCCGCGCTCGATCAGCATCCTGATCGCGGCGACCAGGGTGCCGCCGGTGGCCAGCATCGGGTCGAGCACGTAGACCTGGCGGCCGGAGAGGTCGTCCGGCATCCGGGTGGCGTACGTGGAGGCCTCCAGGGTCTCCTCGTTGCGCACCATGCCGAGGAAGCCCACCTCGGCGGTCGGCAGCAGGCGGGTCATCCCGTCCAGCATGCCGAGGCCGGCCCGCAGGATCGGTACGACCAGCGGTCGCGGGTAGCTGAGCCGGGTGCCGAGCGTGACCGCCACGGGCGTGGTGATCTCCACCTCGTCGGTGCGGACGTCCCGGGTGGCCTCGTAGGCGAGGAGGGTCACCAGCTCGTCGGTCAGGCGACGGAAGGTCGGCGAGTCGGTGCGCTCGTCGCGCAGGGTGGAGAGCTTGTGGGCGACCAGGGGGTGGTCGACGACGTGGAGACGCATGCATCGAGGTTAGCCCGGTCCTGGACGCCTGTACGACACGCCGTGCCAGGCCGCCCACCGGCCGCGTCACCTTTCCGTGACACGCCGTGACGCACGGCGAATGTCCGGACCGGACCGTTTCCTGTGGTATCAACCCGGCCGTTCTGGGAATGTCACGTCTTATGACGAGCAACCCGAACGCCGGGGACGGCTCGGCGGACGATTCCGCCGGCGGGGCGGCCCTGCGCGCCGGCCCGCCGCAGGACCCCCCGGAGACCGAGTCGGAGCGCCGCAAGCGGCGGGCCGTCTTCCTGCGAGAGCTCGCCGAGGCCCGCGAGCTGAGGGAGCGGGTCCAGCCCCGGCGGACCAGGGAACGGCGGATGCGCGAAGCGATGCGGATGCGAACCTTCCGCATCTGACCCGGCCCGACCCGGTTCCCCCACCCCTCCGATCCCAGCCCGATCCGACCCGCCGTCACCCGGACAGACGTTCGGAGCAAAATTCGACCGGCTTCGGACGGCCCCGGCCCGACTCCGCTGTCCGCCGTCCGGCCCTTCCGACACGACCTGCAAAGACGCGCTGCGGAACACCCCCCGCAAGGGCGGGCTTTCTGTCACGATTCCGATGGGACGGTCCGAACAGGCGGACCGCCTCTGGCGCGGGGGCGGCCAGATTTTCGCGTCGCCCGAGCGCGCCGACAGCCGAGACCGATGATCTTGGGAGTGTCCCTGGTGGCGTACTTCGCTGCAGTGCTTGCTCGCACCGAGGACGGGTGGGATGTGAGCGAGACGGAGCTCGACGACGTCGAAACCCTGGCCGATCTGGCCGACCTGGCCCGCGGCTCCGCGCAGGACGACGACAGCGTCCTGATCTTCATCGAACAGGAGGACTCCTGGTTCGCCATCGTCCGGGTGGACGGCGAGGACGACCCGCGGATCTTCGTGTCGGACGGCGCCGCCGCCGCCCGCAGCTCCTACGGCTCCGTCCTCACCGACGAACTGGTCGACCAGGCCGGCGAGAGCGAGTTCGGCGACCTGGACCACCTCCTGGACGAGGAGGCGGAGGCCGAGGAGCAGGACGACGAGGACGCGGACGCCCGCGGCGGCGTCCCGGTCGGCCCGCTCGGCGACGCCCACCTGCTCACCGAGTTCGGCCTGGCCGCCGACGAGCTGCTCGCCCTCAGCGGCGAGGGCGCGGTGCCGGGCGACGCCCTGGAGGAGATCGCCGAGGCCCTGGGCTGCGGCGAGGTCCTGGAGGCGGTCCGGTAACGGCACCGGCCGGGCCGGTGTCCATCACCGGATGCCCGACACTGGATGCCATGCAGCCCGCATCCACCCCGCTGACCGTCCCGCACGTCCCCCCGCTGCCCGCCCCCGTCCGCCCCGACCCGGTCCGCGACCGCTGGGCGGCGCCGATGCGCCTCGCCATCGCCGAGGCCGCCCTGGCGCCGGCCACCGGGGACGTCCCGGTCGGGGCGCTCGTCCTGGGCCCGGACGGCGAGGTGCTCGGGCGCGGCCACAACGAGCGCGAGGCGGTCGGCGACCCGACCGCGCACGCCGAGGTGGTCGCGATCCGGCAGGCCGCGGAGAACCTCGGGGCGTGGCGGCTCAGCGGCTGCACCTTGGTGGTCACCCTGGAGCCCTGCACGATGTGCGCCGGCGCCATCGTGCTGTCCCGGATCGACCGGGTGGTCTACGGCGCCCTCGACGAGAAGGCCGGCGCGGCCGGCTCGCTCTTCGACGTGATGCGCGACCGTCGGCTCAACCACCGGCCCGAGGTGATCTGGGGCGTCCTCGCCGAGGAGTGCGGCGAGCAGCTGCGCGCCTTCTTCGACACCCACCGCTGACCCCGCCCGGGAGCGGGCCCGCGGATACGGATTTCGTGACCGCGCCACCCGTCCGGTAGAGTTCCCCTCGGTAGCGTGTCCGAGCGGCCAAAGGAGCACGCCTCGAAAGCGTGTGTGGGGGCAACTCCACCGTGGGTTCGAATCCCACCGCTACCGCTGGAAAGCCCGAGGGCCCGTCCGATCCGGACGGGCCCTCGGCGTTTCCGCGCACCCTCGGACGCGGAAAGGGCTCCGCGCTCCGGGGCGATGATGACCACCACGGCCCAGCTCGTACGGAGCCTGGAGGGGGAGCGGCTCGGGGGGCTGACCGCTCCCCCGGCGGAGTCCCACAACCGGTGCCGCGGCGGGGGAAGTCGCGACGACCGGTCCCACAGCGGGGTCTCCGGATCCACGTGCCGGGGATTCCTGCCGGATCCGCGGCACGTCATCCATCCTGCCGCCCGGGCCGCGGCGGGGCACCCGGAGAAAGGCCCCACCCGCGAGGACCTTCGTCCCGCCGGGCGAACGCGTCGCACACTTGATAGCCCGTCCGGTGGATAAGCTGCCTGCAGGGCCGCTCGGGGACCCGGATGACGGCGGCCCACCGCAGGGAGGAAGGTCACGATGGCGCAGGCGAAGAAGATCGGCATGGTCCTCCTGCTCATCTTCGTGCTCTACTCGATCATCACCTCACCGGCCCGGTCAGCCGAACTCGTCCAGCTGGGCTTCGAGGGCATCTCGAACGCGGCCAAGGCGGTCGGCACCTTCATGACCGGTCTGATCAAGTAAGGAGCGGCAATCGTGATCCGCCACCTGGTCCTGTTCAAGCTCAACGAGGGCGTCGCCAAGGACGACCAGCGCGTGCTCGCCGGCGTCAAGGCGTTCGCCGAGCTCGGCCCGCTGATCCCCGAGCTGCGCGAGTGGGAGTGCGGCTGGAACATCACCGAGCGGGACATCGCGTACGACTACGCGATCAACAGCCTGGTCGAGGACCGGGAGTCCCTCCAGTCGTACCTGACCCACCCCGCGCACCAGGCCGCCGCCGGCCAGTGGCGCGAGTTCGCGACCTGGGTGATCGCCGACCTCGAGGTCTGACCCGTCGCGCCCCCGGCGGCCGTCCCCCGGACGGACCGCGCCCGCCCCGTCCGGCTCCCGGGCGGGGCGTCTTGGTCCGCCCGGGAACGACCCTTGCGGCGCCTCGCCGACGGGTGCCGCGAAGGCCCGGAGCCCCACCAACACACCTCCATCGGGTGCTTGCCCGACCTGCGCCCGCCTTGTGATGCTATGACCGGTTTTGACGGACATGGCGAGGTGCGAACCAGCCGCGACACCCGATCCGCAGGGCCCGCCGTTGTCGACTTTGGGAGGGGTGACGTGTCCGTGGACGAGGTGCTGGCTGCGATCATCAGCCCGGCCGGCGAGCTCCGCCCGGACCGGCTGCGCGCCCCCGGCGGCCGGCCCGCCGTGGACGTCCGGACGCTCACCCGGGTGCTGTTCGAGCGGCTCGCCGAGCTGCCCCCCGACGCCCCCGAGCGGGAGCGGGTCCGGGCCGCCCTGATCGAGGTGAACATCCCGCTGGTCCGCTACGCGGCCACCCGCTTCCGCAGCCGCAGCGAGCCGATGGAGGACGTCGTCCAGGTCGGCACCATCGGCCTGATCAACGCGATCGACCGCTTCGACCCGACCCGGGGCGTCCAGTTCCCCACCTACGCGCTGCCGACCATCCTGGGCGAGATCAAGCGCTACTTCCGGGACAACGTCCGCACCATGCACGTCCCGCGCCGGCTCCAGGAGCTGTGGGTCCAGGTCAGCGGCGCCATGGAGGAGCTGACGGTGCTGCACGGGCGGGCCCCCAAGGTGCCCGAGATCGCCGCCAGCCTGCGGATCCCCGAGGAGGACGTCCGGGCCTGCCTGGACGCCGGGCGGGCCTACAACGCGGCCTCCCTGGAGGCCGCCCAGGAGCACGAGGGCGGGCTCGCCCTGCTGGACCGGCTCGGCTACGAGGACGCCGCGCTGGCCGAGGTCGAGCACCGCGACATGGTCCGCCACCTGCTGGTCCAACTCCCCGAGCGGGAGCGGCGGATCGTGATGCTGCGGTTCTTCGCCAACCTCACCCAGTCGCAGATCAGCACCGAGCTGGGGATGTCCCAGATGCACGTCTCCCGGCTGCTCTCGCGGATCCTGACGAGGCTTCGGACCGGCAACTCCTGGGAAGAGTGAGATTGCAGCGCGTTACCCTGGCGTGACATCTCGCGACGTTCGGGTTTGCCGTCGGCCGCGTTCCGGTATGGAGGGGGTTGGGCCCCAGTCGGGAACCTCCGTGCGACGGCCCCCGTTCAACTGACAGTCACGAGGGGGTGGGCGCATGTCCGGAGAGCTGGGCACTGCGGAGATCCACGCTGGTCAGGCCAAGGGTACGGCGGTCGCCGAGGACCGGATCCCGCTCCAGCGGGTCGGATCGAGCGGCGCTCCCGGCCCCGGGACGCCCACCGAGGCACCGCCCGGCTCCGGGCTGGACACCCGGACGCTCTCCCGCTCGCTGTTCCTGCGGCTGGCCGCGCTGGAGCCCGGCAGTGCGGAGCACACCTACGTCCGCGACACCCTGATCGAGCTCAACCTGCCGCTGGTCCGGTACGCCTCCGCGCGCTTCCGCAGCCGCAACGAGCCGATGGAGGACATCGTCCAGGTCGGCACCATCGGCCTGATCAAGGCGATCGACCGGTTCGACCCGGAGCGCGGGGTGGAGTTCCCCACCTTCGCCATGCCGACCGTGGTCGGCGAGATCAAGCGCTTCTTCCGGGACACCAGCTGGTCGGTCCGGGTGCCGCGCCGGCTCCAGGAGCTGCGGCTGGCGCTCACCAAGGCCGGGGACGAACTGTCCCAGCGGCTGGACCGCTCCCCCACCGTCGCCGAGCTGGCCGCCTGCCTCGGGGTCAGCGAGGAGGACGTGGTCGAGGGCCTCGCGGTGGGCAACGCGTACACCGCCAGCTCGCTCGACTCCAGTCCCGGCGAGGAGGACAGCGAAGGGCCGCTGGCCGAGCGGCTCGGCTACGAGGACCTCGCGCTGGAGGGCGTGGAGTACCGGGAGTCGCTCAAGCCGCTGCTGGCCAAGCTGCCGCCGCGCGAGCGCCGGATCATCATGCTGCGGTTCTTCGGCAACCTGACCCAGTCGCAGATCGGCGAGGAGATCGGGATCTCCCAGATGCACGTCTCCCGGCTGCTCACCCGGACGCTGACCCAGCTCCGTGAGGGGCTGATCAGCGAGGGCTGACCGCCGCCGGGCTCAAACCGCCTCGCCGTCGAGGAGGTTGGCGCGCAGCCCGGCCAGCACGTCCTCGTCCAGCCCGAGCCCCTCCCGCCAGAACGCGTCGAAGCCGCTCCAGCCGGCCTCGACCTCCGCGAAGGCCGCGTCCAGGTAGCCGCGGTCGGCCCGGAAGACCGGCAGGAGGAGCTCGGGCTCGCGCATCAGGCCGCGGCTGCCGAAGTCGCCCAGCACCCGCTCGACCACCGGGGCGGAGCGCTCGTTGGTGAGCAGGTAGTCGGCCAGCACGGTCTCCCGGTCCACGCCCAGGGCGGTCAGCACCAGCGCCGCCGCCCAGCCGGTGCGGTCCTTGCCGGCCGAGCAGTGGAACAGCAGCGGCACGCCGTCCGGGTCGGCGAGCAGCCGCAGCAGGGCGGCGAAGCGCTCACGGGCCACCGGGTCGGTGACGAACCAGCGGTAGAGGCCGGTCATCATGGCGGCCGCCCGGCCGTCGCCGAGCAGGGTGCGCTGCTTGCGCGGGCTACGGTCGGCGAGGGCGCTGCGCAGCGTCAGGTGGATGTCGAAGTCCGTTGCCAGCAACGGGAGGTGGTGGGTGGCGACGCCGTCCGGCAGCCGGTCCGGACCGGCCTCGCGGATCTCGTCTGAGCTGCGCAGGTCGACCACCGCGCGCAGGCCGAGCGCGCCCAGCGGGTCGAGGTCCTCGGCGGTGACGTGGTTCAGGCCGTCACTGCGCAGGACCACGCCACCGCGCACCAACCGCCCTCCGGCGGTCCGGTAGCCGCCCAGATCCCGGGCGTTGACCGCGCCGCGCAGGCCGAGGCTGCGCCCGACCAGGACCACCCGGACCGGCTCCGGGAGCGCATTCCGTACGTCCGCGATTCGCTCGGACGCGATCTGACGATCGGCCACCCGCGAGCCTCCATTGCATATTCGGACTGTCACATGGCACAGCGGTGCCCGATATTGCATGAACCTGCCCATTGGAGCGGCAAGATGTGCAAGAGTGTCAGGCGCAACGACGACAGTGTAGGTGCCCCACCGGATGCGCGTGAGCCGCACAGTCGGTAACCAGCCGTAGCAGTCGGCTTCCGGTTTTTCATTTTCAATTCATTATTTGCGCGGGCGGTCCGGTTACCGTCACAATCAGCGCCTCCATGGCTTCGCCATGAACGTTGGTAACAGGTTTGCTGCACTCTCGCCCAATTGGTCCCTCGCACCGTCGACCCTCGACCAGGATGGGCGCCGGGCAGCCTGCTGCCCGCGAACAGCTACACGGGCAGGCGAGCGCCGAGGAGCGCGGGGCCTGTCCAAGGGGAGGATCAGACATGGGTCGAGCGACCCGAAGAGTCGCCGCTTGCGCAGCGGCAGTCCTGCTGGCCAGCGGCCTGCAGATCACCCTGGCCCACGGCGACACCACGCCGCCCAGGATCGACCTCACCATCCTGGTCATCGACGACGGGGGACCGTCCGTCGCGGCGATCACCGCCGAACTGAAGAGCCAGGGCACGCCGTACAAGGTCGTCACCCTCAATGACCCCAACCGCCCCGTCATCGACGCCGCTTTCCTGAGCGACACGGTGAACGGGCTTCCCCGGGGCAAGTACCAGGGCATCGTGCTGCCCAACGAAAACCCCTTCTCCAACGCCGCCGAGATGACGGCGATCGCCACGTACGAAGCCGCTTTCAACGTCCGGCAGATCGACGCGTACACCTGGGCCAGCCCGGCCGTGGGTCTGAACTACGCCGCGAATCCCGGATTCACCGGAACCCTCGACGGATTCCAGGCGGCCACCACGGCGGCCGGGACTTCCGGTCCGTTCGGGTACCTCAAGGGCAGCGTCCCGTTCGAGGACAACGACCCCAAGGTCCCCGAGAGCTACGGCTACCTGGCGACCCCGCTCGCCAACCTGCCGTCCGGCGCCTCCTTCGTCCCACTGGTCGACGCCGCGATCCCCAACACGACCAGCCGCGGCTCGCTGGTCGGTGAGTACACCCACGACGGCCGCAAGGAACTGGTCGTCACCTTCGTCTACAACCAGTACCAGCAGCAGTACCGGCTGCTGGCCCGCGGCATGGTCGACTGGATCACCCAGGGCGTCCACCTCGGCTACGACCGGAACTACTTCGCCACCCACATCGACGACGTCTTCCTGGCCGACGACCGCTGGTCGACGACGCTCAAGTGCACCCCCGGCGACGTCACCTGCCCGCCCGGCACCCCGGACACCGGCACCCCGATCCGGATGACCCAGGCCGACGCGCAGTACGCCAAGCAGTGGGAGACCACCAACAACTTCACCCTCGACATGCTGTTCAACGGCAACGGCAGCGAGGACTGGAAGGCCGACCACCAGGCCACGGTGGACCCGACCGCCAGCCAGATGATCGCCGACCAGAGCAGCTACCGCTGGGTCAACCACACCTACAGCCACCCGTACCTGGGCTGCGTGCAGGACGTCAGCGTGGTGCCGTGGAAGTGCACCAAGGACGCCTCGGGCAACACCGTCTGGGTCGACCAGAACACCATCTCCACCCAGATCAAGCAGAACTTCGACTGGGCCGCCACCAACGGCCTCAAGGTCGACCCGCAGGTGCTCGTCACCGGCGAGCACTCCGGTCTGCTCACCGCCCCGCAGGAGACCAGCGACAACCCGAACCTGGCGCCGGCGCTGGCCGCCAACGGCATCAGGTTCACCGGCAGCGACGCCTCCCGCGAGCCCGCCCAGCGGGCCGTCGGCTCGTCCACGCTGACCGTGCCGCGGTACCCGATGAACGTCTTCTACAACGCCGGCACGGCGCAGGAGGAGGCCGACGAGTACAACTGGATCTACACCAGCAAGGCCAACGGCGGCAGCGGCGTCTGCGAGAACAACCCCAGTTCCACCTGCCTGCCCCAGCCGCTGGACACCACCACCGGCTACCAGTCGTACATCGTGCCGCTGGAGGCCCGGATCGACCTCGGCCACGTGCTGAACAACGACCCGCGGCCGCACTTCATCCACCAGTCGAACCTCTCCGAGGACCGGATCGCGTACCCGGTGCTGGAGAAGATCCTCGGCACCTACCGCTCGCTGCACGCCGACAACACCCCGATCGTGAACCTCGGCGAGCGTGAGATCGGCCAGGAGTTCCAGAAGCGCGCGGCGTGGAACAACGCCCTCGCCTCCGGACAGGTCACCGCGTACCGGATCGGCAACACCGTCACCGTCAGCGCGCCGGCCGGTGTTCAGATCCAGGCCACCATGCCGACCGGAACTGCTCAGAAGATGGCCATCGGTACGGCCGCCTTCGGTTCGGCCTACGCCGGTACGCTCTCGGGCTGGGTGTCCCCGGGCGCCCTGCAGAGCAGTGTCACCCTGCAGCTCCCGTCCAGCAGCGCGCCGGCCGCCCCGGCCGCCGTCGCGCCGAACGTCGCGGCCAAGTCCGTCCCGGCACCGGCGCCGACGGACAAGAAGGTCGTGCCGCAGGGCGTCGCCACCCCGGTCCCGGCCGGTCCGGGTGACACCACCCGCAAGCCCGCCGCCAAGTCCCTCGTGCCCGGCAGCGGAACCCCGGTGCCCGGCAAGGACATCGCCCAGGGCAACGGTGCCCGGGCCCAGGGCACCCCGGCCGGCAAGGCCCCCGGGGGGACGGCCTCGCACGGCAGCACCACCGGGCGCTCCGGCAACCGGTAACCCGTAACACCCCTTGGCGGGGTCGGACCGGGCGACCGGTCCGACCCCGCCACGGCTCCCGCTCCGGCCACCCAGGCCGGACAGACGACGCAAGAACAGGAGGGGGGACAGGAGATGCGCGTCACCCTGCTCACCGAGGGGACGTACCCGCACCAGCACGGCGGTGTGAGCGTCTGGTGCGACCAGCTCGTCCAGGGCATGCCGGACGTCGACTTCGACATCATCGCCGTCACCGGAACCGGCCACGAACCACTGGCCTGGGAGCTGCCCGCCAACGTGCGGTCGGTCACCACCGCACCGCTGTGGGGCCCGGCCTCGGAGGGCCGGCCACCGCGCGGCAAGGAGATGCGGCGATTCCTCAACGCGTACGAGCGCTTCCTGCACTCCGTCCTCGACCCCGTCTACACCACCCACTTCGGCACCGAGCTGTACGGCTTCGCCGACCTCGCCCGGCGCGGGCTGCTCAGCCCGGCGCTGCGCAGCGAGCGCGCCCTGCGCACCCTCCAGCACGTGTGGACCCGCGACTACCTGCCCACCGCCGTCTCCCGGCCCACCCTGCACGACGCGCTGAACGCCACCGACCTGCTGGAGCACGCGCTGCGGCCGCTCTCGGTCAACCCGCCCACCGACGGCGTCGCCCACGCGGCCAGCGGCGGCCTCGCCACCCTGCCCGGGCTGATCGCCGCCCAGCAGTACGGCGTACCGTTCCTGCTCACCGAGCACGGCATCTACCTGCGCGAGCGCTACCTCGGCTACCGCACCGGCCCGTACCGCTGGCCGGTCAAGGCGCTGCTGCTGGGCTTCTACCGGATGCTCGCCGAGGAGAGCTACCGGCAGGCCGCGCTGGTCACCCCCGGCAACCGGTACAACCGGCGCTGGGAGGAGCGCGGCGGCACCCCCTCCACCCACATCCGCACCGTCTACAACGGCGTGGACCCGGCCGCCTTCCCGCCCGCCGGACCGGAGCCCGGGACGCCGACCCTCAGCTGGGCCGGCCGGGTCGACCCGATCAAGGACCTGGAGACGCTGATCCGGGCCTTCGCCATCGTCCACCGCGAGATCCCCGAGGCGCGGCTGCGGCTCTTCGGGGGCACCCCCAAGGGCGGCGAGGCGTACCGGGACGGCTGCATAGCCCTGGCCGCCGAGCTCGGCGTGGCCGACTCGGTGGCCTTCGAGGGCCGCGTCGCCGACATCACCGACGCGTACGCGGCGGGCAACGTGGTGATGCTCTCCAGCATCAGCGAGGGCTTCCCGTTCACCCTGATCGAGGCCATGTCCTGCGGCCGCGCGACCGTCTCGACCGACGTCGGCGGGGTGCGCGAGGCGGTCGGCGACACCGGACTGGTCGTCCCGCCGCGCGAGCCCGAGCCGATGGCGGCCGCCGCGATCGAGCTGCTGCGCGACCCCGCCCGGCGCGCCCGGCTCGGCGAGGGGGCCCGGCTGCGGGTCATCGAGCAGTTCACGCTCCGCCAGAACATCGACGGCTTCCGGGGCATCTACACCGAGCTCCTGGGCACCTCCCGCTGGATGCCCGGCGGGATGGTCGCCGTCACCGACGCGGCACCCGACCCGGACTGGGAGCCCCGGCTGACCGTCGCGCGCAGCGAGGTGGGCGCGTGAACGAGCGAAGCGAGCGAACCATCAACAGGTGCGCGTCCCGCTCAGCGGCCGCCGA
>NZ_JBSFGK010000031.1:0-48722 GCF_053596495.1 Kitasatospora sp. NPDC001683 | reverse complement strand
GGCACAGCGAGGTGGGCGCGTGAACGAGCGAAGCGAGCGAACCATCAACAGGTGCGCGTCCCGCTCAGCGGCCGCCGAGCACAGCGAGGTGGGCGCGTGAACGAGCGAAGCGAGCGAACCATCAACAGGTGCGCGTCCCGCTCAGCGGCCGCCGAGCACAGCGAGGTGGGCGCATGAGTGGTCCGATCCGCCTCGTACCGGACGAGGGCGGCTCCGAGCGGACGATGCAGCTGCGCACCCTGCCGCTGAAGCGCCGCCGACCCGCCCCGCCCCCCGAACCCGACCCCGCCGAGCGGCTCGGCCTCTCCGAGGACCCGCTGGACGAGCTCGCCGAGCGCCTGCACGACATCTGCGCCGACGCCGTCCACCCGTACGAGATCGCGGCCTTCCTGGAGTCCGACGGCCTCTCCGACGAGCAGGCCGCCCTGCTGTACGGCCGCCCCGACGCGTTCACCGTCGCCGAGGAGCTGTTCGAGAAGGTCGAGCGCCGCTACCCCGGCCCGAGCTCCGAGTTCGCCAACCCCTGGCGGGCCGACCCCTGGCGCTGCGTGGTGCGCGGCCTGGTGTTCGCCCTGCCCGGGCTCGGCTACCTGCTCGGCGCCAACCTGTTCGCGACCACCCGGATGCGCTTCGGCCTGCCCTCGGGCATGCTCGCGCTGTCCGTCGCCACGCTGGTCAGCTGGGGCTTCAACCAGGCGCTGGCGCACCGCGCGTACCGCTGGCTGGGCCGGCTGCGCCGCCGGGAGGCGGCGGTCTGCCTGGCGGTCGGTGCGCCGATCGGCGCGCTGCTGGCGTCCGCCGCCGCGTACGTGATCGGCGGGCCGCTCGGCGCGCTGTGGTTCGCCGCGGGGCAGTCCTGCTACCTGGGCGCGGCCACCGCGCTGCTGGTGCTCGGGCGGGAGAGGTTCCTGCTGCTGGCGCTCGCCCCGGCCTCGGTCGGCGCGGGCGTGGTGCTGGCGGTCGACGTCCCGGAGCCGGTCCGTACGGTGGTGCTGCTCGCCTCGGTGGCACTGGCGGTCGGCCTGGCCGTGCGGGAGCTGCTGGTCGCGGCCCGCGGCGGCGAACGGGACGGCGTGGAGCTGAGGCTGCCGATCCGCCAGGAGGTCCCGCACCTGCTGTTCGGACTGGCCTGCGGCGCGCTCACGCTGATCGCCGGCCTCGGCGAGACCATCCACCAGGCCGTGCACGCCGCCTCCCACGTCGTGCACGCCCACCCCGGACCCGCCCGTCCGGCGGCCGAGGCGCGGGCCACCCCCACCGGCCCGGCCATGATCGCGCTGACGCTCAGTCTCGGCCTCGCCGAGTGGCTGCTGTTCCGCTACCGGGCGATGGCCGTGGCCGCGCTGCGCACCAGCCACACCAGCGGGCAGTTCACCCGCCGCACCGGCGGGATCCTGCTCGGCTGCCTGTTCATCTACCTCACCACCGTGGCCGCGCTGGACGCCGCCGCGACCGTGCTGTGGCCGGGCGCCCCGTCGCTCGGCGTGCCGCAGCTCGGCGCGATGCTGCTCCTGGGCGGCTCGCTCTGGCTGGCGCTGCTGCTGAACGCCTTCGGGTTTAGCTGGAGCACCGCCCTCATCTGTCTGGCCGCCGCGGTCGCCGAGAGCGTCGGGCTGCTGACCGGTGCGGACCCGATCGTCCTGCAGCTGATCGGCTGCGGGACGGCCGCACTCGTCCTCACCGCCACCGCCGGGCCCGCGCTCGGCCGCACCACCCAACACCGCTGACACCTCAGCACTGCTGAAGGTCCAGCCCCAACCGAGAACACCACCGGCCGGCCGGCACAGAGCGTCGTGCCGTCCCCGTAGATCGAGAAAGCGAATCCCGCATGAGCAGCGTCGCGGTTACCGGAGCCGAGGGCTTCATCGGCTCCCACCTCGTCGAGACCCTGGTCGCCGACGGGCACCACGTCCGCGCGATGGTCCAGTACAACTCGTTCTCCTCCTTCGGCTGGCTGGAGACCCTGTCCGAGGAGGTGCTGGACTCGGTCGAGATCGTCCTCGGCGACGTCCGGGACCCGGGCTCGGTCAACGGCCTGGTCAAGGGCACCGAGGCGGTGTACCACCTGGCCGCCCTGATCGCGATCCCGTACTCCTACCGCGCCCCCCACTCGTACGTGGACACCAACGTCACCGGCACCCTGAACGTGCTGGAGGCGGTGCGCCACCTGGAGATCCCGCGCCTGGTGCACACCTCCACCAGCGAGACCTACGGCACCGCACAGACCGTGCCGATCACCGAGGACCACCCGATCAACACCCAGTCCCCGTACGCCGCCTCCAAGGCGGGCGGGGACCGGCTGGCCGACAGCTACCACGCCAGCTTCGAGACCCCGGTCGTCACCCTGCGCCCGTTCAACACCTTCGGCCCGCGCCAGTCGATGCGCGCCGTCATCCCGACCGTGATCGCCCAGGTCGCGGCCGGCCAGACCGAGATCACCCTCGGCGACCTGCGCCCGACCCGCGACTTCATGTTCGTCAAGGACACCGCCAACGCCTTCCGCACGGTGGGCACCGCGCCCGCCGAGACGGTGGTCGGCCGGACCTTCAACGCCGGTACCGGCGGCGAGATCTCGGTCGGCGACCTGGTCACCCTGGTCGGCAAGCTGATGGGCGTCGACCTGGTGGTGAAGGAGGACGAGCAGCGCATCCGTCCGACCAACTCCGAGGTCATGCGGCTGGTCGCGGACGCCACCCGGCTGCGCCAGGCCACCGGCTGGGCCCCGCGGTTCACCCTGGAGCAGGGCCTGGAGCAGACCATCGAGTTCTTCCGCGACCCGGCCAACCTGGCGCGCTACAAGACCGACATCTACAACGTCTGACCGCCGCACCGACCATGCTCGTCCCGGTAACCAAGGTTCGTGGCCTGCACACCATTTCCGTGGGGGAAACACCATGCACGCAGTGATCCTGGCCGGCGGTAAGGGCGTCCGCCTCCGCCCGTACACCACCGCGCTTCCCAAGCCGCTCGTCCCGATCGGCGACCAGCACGCGATCCTGGAGATCGTGATGCGCCAGCTCGCCGCCGCGGGCTTCAAGACCGTCACCCTGGCCATCGGCCACCTCGGCCACATCATCCGCGCCTACGTCGGCAACGGCTCGCAGTGGGGACTGCGGGTCGGCTACGCCGTCGAGGACAGCCCGCTCGGCACCATGGGCCCGCTGCTCACCATGCAGGACCGCCTGCCGGAGCACTTCCTGGTGATGAACGGCGACATCCTCACCGACCTGGACTTCGCCGGTGTGCTCAAGCACCACGAGGCGTCCGGCGCCCCGCTGACCATCGCCACCTACGCCCGCCAGGTGAAGATCGACTTCGGGGTGCTGACCACCGAATCCGGCACCATCACCGGCTTCCAGGAGAAGCCCAGCATCGACTACCGGGTCTCGATGGGCGTGTACGGCGTCTCCCGCGCGGCGCTCGCCAAGTACACGCCGGGCCTGCCGCTGGGCTTCGACGAGCTGGTGCTCGACCTGCTGGCTGCCGACACCCCGCCGTCCTCGTACGACTTCGGCGGCTACTGGCTGGACATCGGTCGCCCGGACGACTACGACCGGGCGAACGCCGAGTTCTCCTCGATCCGCCCGGTCCTGATGCCCTTCGAGTCGACCGTCGCCGTTCCGGGCGTCGCGGAGCTGCCGGTCCCGGCCGCCCGCACCGCCCGGCAGGACGCGGCCGAGGAGCCCGCCGCCGCGGGTGCCGAGAGCGACGGACGGGCCGCGTGAGGATCCTGCTGCTCGGCGGCGACGGCTTCCTGGGCCGTCACGCCTCCGCCGTCCTGCGGTCACTGCCCGGGGCCACCGTGCTGACCGCGGGCCGGCGGCCCGCCCATGACCTCCGGCTGGACCTGGGCACCGCCCAGGCCGGCCCGCTCGGCGAGGAACTGGCCGCGCTGGCCCCCGACGTGGTGGTCAACTTCGCCGGCGCGGTGGCCGGCAGCGCGGTCAAGCTCGCCGAGGTGAACGCCCGCGGTCCGGCGGTGCTCTGCGAGGCGCTTTCCCTGGGCGCCCCGAAGGCCCGTCTGGTGCACATCGGTTCGGCCGGCGAGTACGGCGTCTGCGCGGAGGGCGAGTCGCTCACCGAGCAGGCCGACGCCCGCCCGGTCGGCGTGTACGGCGCGACCAAGCTGGCCGGCTCCCTCGCGGTGGCCGGTTCCGCGCTGGACGCGGTGGTGCTGCGGGTGTTCAACCCGGTCGGCCCGGGCGCCCCGGCGGGCTCGCTGCCCGGCCGGCTGGCGGCCGAGCTGCGCCGGGTGGCGCCCGAGGGCGCCGACGGCGTGGTCACGGTCGGGGACCTCTCCGCCTACCGGGACTTCGTGGACGCCCGGGACGTCGCCAGGGCGGTCGGTCTGGCCGTCGCCGCCGACGGTCCGCTCCCCCGGGTGCTCAACCTCGCCTCCGGGCGGGCCCGGCCGGTCCGGGCGATCGCCGACGGCCTGGTCGCAGCGTCCGGCTTCACCGGCCGGATCGACGAGAGCGGGGCGGGCTCCGAGCGCTCGGCCGGGGTCTCCTGGCAGCAGGCCGACGTGTCGGCCGCCGCCCGGGAGCTCGGCTGGCACCCGGAGACGGACCTCGCCGACACCCTGCGCGACCTGTGGCTCGACACCGCCGGGCCCGCCCCGGCCCCGGTGGTCGCATGACCGCCGGGACCACCCCCGACGGCCGCCTGCTGGTGCCGCTGTACGTCCACCCCGCGGTGGACCCGGCGGCCTGGCGGGCGGTCGCCGCCGCCGACCCCGCCCGGATCGCCGCCGTGGTGCTCAACCTCGCGGACGGTCCGGGCGAGGCGCCGGACCACGTCTTCGCCGAGGCCGCCGACGAACTCCGGGCGGCCGGCCTGCCGTTGGTCGGCTACGCCGACACCGACTACGGTCGCAGGCCGCACGCGGCCGTGGTCGCCGACATCCTGACGTACCGTCAGCGCCACGGCATCACCGGCGTGTACCTCGACCAGGTCGCCACCCACCCGGGCGCGCTGGCGCACTACCGGCGCCTCGCCACGGCCGCCCGGGCGGCCGGCTGCGGCACCGTGGTGTTCGGCCACGGCGAGCACCCGGACCCGGGGTACGCCGAGGTCGGCCTGGCCGACCTGCTGGTCACCTTCGAGGGCGACTGGGACGCGTACCGCGCCATGACGCTGCCGCTGTGGACCGGCCGCCACGCGGCCTCCCGCTTCTGCCACCTGGTCTACGACGTCCCGGCCGAGGCCGCCCGGGACGCCTCCGCACTGATCGCCGCCCGACGAGCCGGCGTCGGCTGTGCCGTACCGGGTGCCGGGGAGAACCCCTGGCGCACCCTGCCCCACGGCCTGACCGCCGCTGAACTGACCTGACCCGATCCGGAGTTGGACTACCGTGAACCGCCGCAACCGGCTGCTGCCGGCCGCCATCGCCTTCGCCACCGTCACCGCCCTGCTGGTCAGCTCGTGCAGCAGCTCCGGCTCGGAGGACGACCAGGACTCGGCCGACGGCACCCCGAGCAACTCACCCACGGCCACCGCGCCGAGCGCTCCCGGCACGCCCACCGCCCCCGGCACCACCTCGGCCCCGGGCACTCCGGGCGGCACCACCGCCCCCGGCACCCCGCCCGGTGCCACCACCCCGCCGCCGGCCGGCACCCGCTGGCAGCCCACCCCGGGCCTGGCCTGGCAGTGGCAGCTCGGCGGCACCGTCGACCAGTCGGTCGACGTGCCGGTCTACGACATCGACGGCTTCGAGAACGACGCCTCGGTGGTCGCCGCGCTGCACGCCAAGGGCCGCAAGGTGATCTGCTACATCAACGCCGGCTCCTGGGAGGACTTCCGCCCCGACTCCGCCGCCTTCGCCAAGGCCCTGCAGGGCTCGGACACCGGTTGGAAGGGCGAGAAGTGGTTCGACATCCGCAAGCTCGACCAGCTGGAGCCACTGATGGCGACCCGCTTCGACATGTGCAAGAACAAGGGCTTCGACGCCATCGAACCGGACACCATCGAGGCCTACAACCAGAACAGCGGCTTCCCGCTGACCCCCGACGACCAGCTCGCGTACAACCGCATGCTGGCGAAGCTCGCCCACGACCGCGGCCTGGCCATCGGCCTGAAGAACGACCTGGACCAGATCCCCGCGCTGCTGCCGGACTTCGACTTCGCGGTCAACGAGGAGTGCTCGCAGTTCGACGAGTGCGACCGGGTCTCGCCCTTCATCAAGGCGGGCAAGCCGGTCTTCCACGTCGAGTACAAGCTCGACACGGACCAGTTCTGCGCCAAGACCAAGGCGCTGGGCTTCAGTTCGATGCAGAAGAAGCTCGACCTCAACGCCTGGCGCAAGCCCTGCTGAGGACGGCCTCTTCCGTCGCGCGGGTGACCCGGGCCGGGGTCACCCGCGCGAGGGTCACTTGACCGCCAGCCAGACGACGGCACCCAGGACGACCAGGGCGACGACGGCGACCAGCGCGATCACGCCGGTGCGGCTGCCGCTCTTGCCGCTGCTGCCGTAGGTGGAGACGGAACCCGGTGCCTGACGCGCCGGGCTCTCGTCGACGAACGCCCGGAACATCTGGGTGCTACCGGCGGGGTCGTAGTCGTTGTCAGCCATGGCACGGACTCTAACGAATCCGCCCACCTCAGGCACACCCCGGACCCCTCCTCCGGCCGACGGACCACCCGGGCGTGCGACGGCGGTACGACGGGATCGTGAAATCAGCGTGATCGACGGAATGCGCTGTCGCACAAGCGGGTTGACTGCGGCCATGACCGGAAACCACAGCCGGGTCCCCCTCGGCACCTCCGACCTGTCCGTACACCCGCTCTCCCTCGGCGGCAACGTCTTCGGCTGGACGGCCGACGAACAGCAGTCCTTCGCCGTGCTGGACGCCTACGCGGCCGCCGGCGGCAACTTCGTCGACACCGCCGACGTCTACTCCGCCTGGGCGCCCGGCAACACCGGCGGCGAGTCCGAGACGGTCATCGGCGACTGGCTGCGCAGCCGGGGCAACCGGGACGAGATCGTGATCGCCACCAAGGTCGGCATGCACCCCGACGCGGGCGGCCTGGGCGCCACCAACATCAAGGCCGCCGCCGAGGCCTCGCTGCGCCGCCTGGGCGTGGACCACATCGACCTGTACTACACCCACCGGGACGACGACACCCCGGTCGAGGAGTTCGTGACGGCGCTGGACGAGCTGGTCCGCGCGGGCAAGGTCCGGGCGGTCGCCGCCTCCAACATCTCCGCCGAGCGGCTCGCCGAGGCGCTGGCCTTCGCCGAGCGCGAGGGCCTGGCCAAGTACGTCGCCGTCCAGCCGCACTACAACCTGGTGTCCCGCTCGACCTTCGAGGGCCCGCTGGCCGGGGTGGTCGCCGAGCACGGCCTCGCCACCGTGCCGTACTACGCGCTCGCCTCCGGCTTCCTGACCGGCAAGTACCGCCCGGGCGGTGCCGGCGTCGACAGCGCCCGCGCCGAGGGCGCCGCCCGCTACCTGGCCGATCCGCGTGGCCCCAAGGTCCTGGAGGCGCTGGACGCGGTCGCCGCCGAGCACGGTGTCGAGCCCGCCAGCGTCGCCCTGGCCTGGCTCGCCGCCCGCCCGACGGTCGCCGCCCCGATCGCCAGCGCCCGCACCGTCGACCAGCTGCCCCCGCTGCTGGTCGGCGCCACCCTGGAGCTCACCCCGGCGCAGACCGCGCTGCTGGACGAGGCCTCCGCCTGAGCACCCGACCGGCCCCCGACAGCGGCGTGCTGTCGGGGGTCCGGTGTGAGCTGCGGACTACGGCCGACCGAAGTGGGTCGGGTAGTAGCCCGGGTCGAGCGTCGATATCCGAACGGTCCTGCCCGGCCGCGGCGCCTCCACGAACTTGCCGCCGCCCAGGTAGATCCCCACGTGGTGGATCCCCGAGGCCCGGCCGCTGTCCGACCAGAACACCAGGTCACCGCGGCGCAGCTGCCCCGCGCCGATCGGCGTGGTCGCCGCGTACTGGTCGTCGGCCACCCGCGGCAGACTGATCCCGCTGCGCCGGTAGGCCTGCTGGACCAGCCCGGAGCAGTCGTAGCCGGACGGGCCGTTGCCGCCCCAGACGTACGGCTTGCCCAGCTGGGCGAGCGCGTAGTCCATGGCCGCCTCGATGCTCCCGGAGGACGCGGTGGCGCCCGGGACCGAACCGGTGGCCGGCCGGTCGGCGGCCCGGTCCGAACCACCGCCGGACTGACCGGTGCGGCTGGCGTAGACGTCGTAGTGGCTGGTCCAGCGCCACTCGCCGCTGCTGTTCTTGAACCAGTACCTCGACCCGTCCCAGCCCTGGCGCAGGTCCCAGGAGGAGGCCGAGCCGTTGGAGACGGCCTTGCCACCGGAACCGGTGGAAGCGCCGGAGCCGCCGGACTGACCGGTGCGGCCGGCGTAGACGTCGTAGTGGCCGGTCCAGCGCCACTCACCGGCGCCGTTCTTGAACCAGTACCTCGACCCGTCCCAGCCCTGGCGCAGGTCCCAGGAGGAGGCCGAGCCGCTGGAGACGGCCTTGCCACCGGAACCGGTGGAAGCGCCGGAGCCGCCGGACTGGCCGGTGCGGCCGGCGTAGACCTCGTAGTGGCCGGTCCAGCGCCACTCACCGGCGCCGTTCTTGAACCAGTACCTCGACCCGTCCCAGCCCTGCTTGCCGGCCGCGGCGTGCGCGGAGCCGGCCCCGGCCGTCAGGCCGGCCACGCCGGCGCCCGCCAGCACGGTGGTGGCCAGGCAGGTGCTTCGAACGGCCCGGTGTATTCGGCTCCCCCCACCCGCCACGGCGGCCCGGGCGGTGCGCGGCCGGGCGGCGCAGTTCGGGCAGCCGCAGCCCGTGATCGCGGGGATGCTGCCGAGGCGTTCCTCGAAGCCGATCAAGCCGGAGTCGGCATCGAGACCGGTGTCGGGTTCGGCGTACGCGCCGGTGGCTATCCTCATGCGGGTCGTCCTTCCTTCCGCCCGGCACGGGCGGCCGGGGGCGGTACCGAGGCGGCCACTCCGGCCGGGGCGACGAAGGCGACCAGCAGTTGCTCCATCAGCGCGCTGCGGGCGGCCTCGTTCAGTTCGTGCGCGGTCGCGCGCTCCAGCCGGCGGACGGCCAGCGCCGCCGCCTCGACCGCGTCGTCGACCAGCACGGTCCGCAGGCCCGCGTCCAGGTCGGCCAGCCGGCGGCGGCGCATCGACTCGGCCACCTCGGGCGCGTAGTCCAGCGCCAGCGGCTGCACCGAGTAGACCTCCAGACCGGCCGGGGCGACTTCGGCGGCCAGCGCCCGGGTCATCTCGTCGGCGAACCACTGCCCGTCGCGCAGCGCGGGGCCGGGCGCCGCGTTGCTGTCGCACGGCAGGGTGGACGCGGTGCGGGTGAGCACCGCCTGGACCTGCTCGCGCAGGTAGCTCTCGTGGTCCTCGATCGCCAGCAGCGCCCGCGCGGTGTCCTTGACCCGCCAGACGACCAGCAGCCGGACGACGATCGGGGTGCCGGTGCGGTCGACCGCCTTGGCCGGCTCGCTGCGCCAGTGCCGCAGCCGGACGTCGACCCGGCGGCGCCGCAGCAGCGGGTTGACCCAGACCAGTCCGGACTTGCGCACCGTGCCCCGGTAGCGGCCCCAGCGGGTCAGCACCCGGGTCTCGCCGCCCGCGTTGGCCAGCAGACCGGCCAGCGCGAACACCACCAGCAGGCCGGCCGTGCTGACCGCGGCGATCGCCGGGGCGTCCACCTCGGCCCGGCCGCTCTCCCGGGCGGCGGCGCCACGCAGTTCGGGCAGCGCGTCCCAGTGCGGGAGGACGCCGGTGAGCAGCAGCACGTACACCACGCCGACCAGGCCGAGCAACACCACCAGCACGGCGATCCAGCCGGGCACGGCGGTGGCGGTGTGCTCGCGCAGCGCCTGGTCCGCCCGCGGGGGGCGGCGCGAGGTGGTGGCGGCGGCCCCGGCGCGGCCGACCTCGGGGAGCTCGACGGTCTCCGGGGCGGCCTTCTCCGGGGCGGCCGTCTCCAGCGGGTCCCGCAGGTCGGCGGGGCCGGCGGGGGACGGGCTGGGGACGACGGCCAGCGGGGCGGTCGCCGGGCCGCCGCCGGCCGGGCCGACCGGCTCGGCGACCTCGACGGTCGAGACCCTGGCCAGCGGGCTGGCGCCGGAGGCGGAACGTTCCGGCAAGGCGAGTGGGAACGACTTGGGCAGATTGTCGGGTCGCTGCGAAGAGTCGCGGGTGACGTCCATGCACGGATCCTCTGGGTCTGGTGTGTCGCGCAACGGGCGGCCCGGATCTGACGGGCAGTGCCAGAGTCAGGCTAAGTTCATACGTCATCAAATGCGACATTTAAGATGAGGTGTGTCGACATTTCCTGACGAATCATCCGAAGTGACATGACGCGCAGGCACATGGACGGCTGATCTGGATAGTTCGGCGCAGGTCAGCGCCGTCGGGCACCGGATCCACGGGCGAACACCCGGCGGGTGATCAGCCCGACTCCGGCGAGCACCAGCAACGCTCCGGCGAGCAGACCGCGCCAGCGGGCCTCCCTGGGCCGCCCGGCCGCCGACCCCTGGACCGGGGGCGCCGGCAGCGGCCGGGCCTGCGCACCGCCCGCCCCCAGTTCACCCTGGTCGTCGGCCGACCGGGGCTCGACCGCGTCGGCCGGCGGCGGCTCGGCCGCCCGGCCAGGACGGCCGCCGGACGAGGCGGGGGCGGCGGTGGACCCGGTGGCCGAAGCGGAGCCCGGGGACGGAACGGCGCCACGGGAGGGCGGGGCGGAGACGGCGGGAACGGGCGGAGAGGTCGGACGGGCCGAGCCGGCCGGAACGGCAGGGATCGCGGGCACGGACGGCACCGGCGGCACCGGCGGCACCGGCGGCGGGACGACGATCGGCAGCGGCCCCGGCGGGACCGGCCGGATCTCCGGGACCTCGATCGAACTCGAAGACGCGGTCGGCTCCGCGGGTCGCGGCGTGGATGCCACCGCCGCCGTGGCGCTCGCACTCGGAGCCGCACTCGAACTCGGCCCAACGGACGCCGTGGCAGCGGGTGTCGAGGAAGTCGGCACGGCCGCACCGGCAGTCGACGAAGCCGTGGCACTCGACACCGCCGAGGCCGACGCCACCGGGCTCGGAGACGCCGCAGCGGACGCCGAGCCGGGCGCCGCAGCGGCCACCCGCACCTGCGCTGGATCCGCCGAAGTCCCGTTCCCGGCCGGGTCGGTCGCCGTGACGGTCAGCCACTTCTCCCCGTCCGCCAGGTCCCGGTTGGCGGTGCAGCTCCAACTCCCGTCCAGCGCCGCCGTCGCCCCGCACAGCACCGCACGGTCACCCGAATCCGCACCTGCCGCCGCACCCACCGTGACCAGCACGTTCGCACCCGGTTCGGCCCGCCCGGTGAGCTTCGGCCGGCTGACCCGCAGTACCTCCCCCGGAGCCGGCGAGGTGAGCACCGGCTTGTCCGGCGGCACGGTGTCCACCACCAGCACGGCCGGCTGCCCCGCCCTCCGGTTGCCCGCCGGGTCGACCGCGACCGGGGTGAGCCGGTGGCTGCCGTCCGCCAGGTTCTCGACCGGCAGGCAGGACCACGCGCCGTCCGGCCGGACGGGGGCGCTGCTGCACAGGTCGGCGGAGGTGGACTGGTCGGTGACCGAGACGGTGCTGCCCGCCTCGCCGGTGCCGGTGAGCCGCAGCCCCGGGTCGTTGGTGTAGGCGGGCAGGGTGAGCACCGGCGCGGCCGGCGGCGCGGTCTTCACGGTGACCTTGGCGGCCTCGCCGCGCAGCACCATGCCCCCGCTGGTGGTCTCCACCGGGGTGAGGACGAGCGGTCCGGCCGCGAGCGCGCTGCCGGGGCGGCAGGACCAGGCGCCGCCGCGCTCGGCCTTCGCCCGGCAGAGCGTGCGGTCGCCGTCCCGGACCTCCACCGAGGCGCCCGGGACGGCGCCCTCGCCGCGGATCCGCGGGCGGGTGTCGGCCAGCACGGTGCCGTCGACCGGCTCGGCGATCTCGGGCCGCGCGGCACCGACGGTCAGCCTGATCCGCTGGTCGGAGACCTGCCCCGAGTCGGCGAACCCGCCGGAGGGGACGAGCTGGCTGGTGTCGCGGCCGATCCGCAGCCGGGCCCAGGTCTCGCCGGAGGCGGCACCGGGCGGCACGGTCCACTCCAGGGTCGCGGTGTCGGCGCCGGCCGGGATCTCGGTCTGCGCCCGGCCGGCGGGGTCGAACCGGCCGCTGTGGTCGAAGTCGATCCAGCCGGCCAGGGTCGCGGGCTGGTCGCCCACCGCGACCGGGACGGTGAGCCGGTAGCAGTGGCCGATCGCGGCCTCGTCGGGGAAGCCGATCGACGGGTCGGCGCCCTGGTACTCGCCGCGACCGGGCTGGAGCTTGGGCGGCGGCAGGCTGGCGGCAGGCCTCGCGAAGGGGTCGCCGCGCCGCACGGCGCCGTGGTCGAGCTCGACCAGCGGTCCGTCGCCCGGTGAGCCGCCGGGCCGGGGCCGGGCGCGGCGGGACGGGGTGGTGGCGTCGGTGCCCAGGAACAGGTCGGAGACCACGTGCGAGGCGTTGCCGTAGGCCTGCGGCGCGGTGCCGAGGTCCTCGTCCACGGTGACGGTGTAGGCCTGCCGCAGCTCCGGCGGGGCGGTGGTGCTCCCGGCCCGGGCGGTGGAGCGCTGCTCGACCCGGAACACCGCGGTGCGGATGGTCCCGGTGAGCTCCAGGGTGCCCTCGGCGGCGGAGCCGGCCACGCCGTCGGAGGAGGCGTCGCTCCCGGCGGGGGCGAGGGAGTCGCCGTCGACCTTCCAGCCGGGCCAGTCGGTGCGCCCGACCAGGGCGGGGGCGGCGGGCGAGCCGCCGGTGAGGGTCAGCCGGGCCGCGGTGCTGGTGGTGCCGGACTTGCCGGTGGCCACCGCGGCCAGCCCGCTGAGGTGCAGCCGGGGGTTGCGGACCGGCCGGGAGAAACCCAGCCGGAGCGTTCCGACGGTGCGCCAGGAACCGTCCGGCTGCGGATGGTCGGGGGTGACGCCGAAGGTCCGGGCCGGGTCTCCGGGCTGCATTCCGTCCGCGTACACCGTGCGGGGATTCCCTCCTCCGGAACGGTCGGCCAGTCGGCCCACCGCGGCGCTGACCTCCGTACCGGGCGCGGCCGAGAAGTCGAACTGGACGGAGAGCCCGGACGGCAGTACCGCCCGCTGCTGAGCCGACCAGGAGTCCGGGGACTGCTGGGCGACCGAGAGCGGGGCGTGCCAGCCGGTCAGCGCCCCGACCGTGAGGACGGCCAGGGCGGCAGCTGCGCGGGGAAACCGTCGGCTCATCCGGCTCTCCTTCACGATCGGCTGCCGGGTGGCGGGCAGAACGGGCACAAGATCTGACAAACGGAATCACGATCCCGAGCCGGTCATACCGCGACATCTGCGCTTTTGGCCGCGTCCCACCCGTTTGGCGGCGATTCGGGCGGCAGGACGGGATGTACCCGTAACAGCCGCAACTCATCCGCGCCGGTGACCTGCGCCCGGCCCCGACCGCCGACCGGCTCGGACTGGTTCCCGGACCACCGGGACGTGCCGTGGATCAACCGGACCGAGCCGGGGTGACCCGCGTCACGAGCGGGCCGGTCCCGGAGAAAACGGAGAAGCCCCCGGCCGGTGGCCGGGGGCTTCTCGCTGGTGCGCTCAGCAGGATTCGAACCTGCAACCTCTTGATCCGTAGTCAAGTGCTCTATCCGTTGAGCTATGAGCGCAAGGAACGGGCGAACCCGATCTTGCGGAGTTTGGTGCGCTCAGCAGGATTCGAACCTGCAACCTCTTGATCCGTAGTCAAGTGCTCTATCCGTTGAGCTATGAGCGCTCGCCCTGTGAACGTTGTCCTCGGGGCGTTGCGTGGACAACATTACATGACCTGCGACGCAGGACGAAATCGATTGATCCGCCCCCTCCCCGGCCGGCCGGTGATCACGCCCCGGACATGCAGAGGAGCCCCGCCGACAAGATCGTCGACGGGGCTCCCGGCTGCGGAGGCTGAGGGATTTGAACCCTCGATCAGGAATAACCCCGAAACCGCATTAGCAGTGCGGCGCCATAGACCGGACTAGGCGAAGCCTCCCCACATGGATCACGCCCGCGCGAAGCGGACCCGTTCCGTGTGTCAGCGATGATGCCACAACCCTGGGGTCCGGCACCAACCACCGCCAACGTTACTAGGCGGGTCGTCCCCACCGCAAAGAAGAATGAGATACTGCCGACTCCGGAGGAGCTGCCCTGAGCCGAGGAGACCTGTCGACGTGAGCAGCAGGCCGATCCGAGGCGCTGCTCGCCTCGACGCCATACTCGACGCCCTGCCCGACGCGTTGTTGCTGGTGAACAGCAACGGCACCGTCGTGGACGCCAACAGCGCGGCGGTCCAGGCGCTGCAGGCGCCGGGCACCTCGCTGGTCGGCATGGGTGTGCTCGGCCTGCTGCCCGAGTTCGACCCCAGCCGGATCCCCGGCTCGATGCGCCCGGCCACCCGCGCCGGCGACACCCTCGACCGCCCGGTCCGGATGACCGCCCACCGCACCGACGGCACGACCTTCCCGGTCGAGGTCTCCGGCAACGACTTCGCCACCGACGGCGGCGACGGCTACGGGCGCTCCCCGTACGACCTTTACCGCGAGGGCCCCCGCGCCTCCTCGGCCTCCGACCTGCTCCTGCTGCTGGTCCGCGACCTCTCCGGGCGGCTCGGCGTCGAGGCCGAGCTGCGCCGCCAGCACAAGCAGACCGAGATGATCCTGCGGGCCGCGGCCGAGGGCGTGCTCGGCGTGGACCTCGAAGGCCGCTGCGTCCTGGTCAACCCGGCCGCCGCGCACATCCTGGAGTACCGGGCGAGCGAGCTGGGCGGACGCGAGCTGCACCCGCTGATCCAGCACTCCCGGGCCGACGGCACCCCGCTGGCGCTGGAGGAGTCCGCGCTGCTGGACACCCTGACCTCCGGACGCAAGCACCGGGTGCGCGGCACCGTGCTGTGGCGCAAGGACGGCCGCCCGGTCACCGTCGACCTCACCACCGCCCCGGTCCGGGACGGCGACCAGCTGGTCGGCGCGGTGATGACCTTCACCGACCGCAGCCGCGAACTCGCCCTGATCGCCCGCAACGAGCACCTCACCGCCGTCCTGGAGAGCGAGCTCGGCGGCGCGCTGAACGCCCTGAACCAGCGGCTGGACCGGCTCGCCGCCGACCCCGCCGGGCAGCTCTGGCCGGAGGCCAACTGGACCCTGCGCCGGCTCGCCGACGAGTGCCGCCGGTTCGGGAAGCTGATCGACGGGGTGCTCGAGCACCAGCGCTTCGAGGCCGGCGACAGCGGACCGGCCGAGGGCAAGGACGCGAAGGACGGCAAGGACGGGCGCCAGGCCGCGCAGCGGGTGCCGGTCGGCCTGGACAAGGTGGTCCGCCGGGCCGTCGAGGAGGCCGGCGAGCTGGTCGGCCCGGGCCGGGTGCGGTTCTCGGTGCACGCCGCCGCGGTCGAGGTGATCGCCGACGAGCAGCGGCTCGCCCAGGCGCTGGCCCACCTGGTCGCCGACGTCAGCGGCGCCACCCTCGCGCTGGACCCGCCCACCGTCCCCTCCCCCGGCCTGGCCGTCCCCGGACTGACCGTGCCCGGGCTGGGCAACCCGACCGCCCCGCCCGTGCCAGCCGAACCGCCGACCGTCGTCGTGGCCGCCGCCCAGCGCGGCGAGGTCGCCCGGGTCGAGATCCGCGGCCCGGGCGTCGGCGGCAGCCCCGTCCACCTGCCGATAGCCCGCGCGGTGGTCGAGCGCCACGGTGGTGTGCTCCAGCCGCACGAGCTGCCCGGCAAGGCCGGGACCACGTACGTGGTCGAGCTGCCGCTGGACCCGGTCGCCGCGAAGGCCGCCGCCGAACGCGCCGCCGCCGAGGGCCGCTCGGACCGGCCCAAGGAGAGCGACAGCGCCGTCCTGCCCGAACTGCCGGGCATCCCGCAGCTGCCGAGCAGCGGCGACACCGCCGAGGACAAGGGGAGCGCGGAGACCTCCCCCGGCGCCCCGTCCGGACCGGGCGGACCGGACGCCGCCGGTGCCGAGCAGCCCGCCCGAAAAGCCCCCGAGGCGGAGCGGGCATCCGCCGAGGAGCCCCCGGCCGAGCGCCGCGGGCGCCGCGGCCGGCCCGCCGCCGAGACCCCGGCCGGCGAGGCCGCCACCTCCCCGGGCGACCCGGCCGACCCGGCCGCTCCGACCGCCCAGTGGCCGAACGCCCCCGCCCGGGCCGAGCGGGCCGTCCCCGAGCAGTGGAACGGCACCGGGAACGATCCCGCGTACGGCCGCCGCGGCCTGGCCACCCCGGAGGTGGCGCAGAGCGACCCGTGGGGCAAGGACGACGGCCGCTCCGGCCCCGCCTACGCCGTGCCCGTCGAGGGCGGTCGCCCCCAGCAGCCCCGGCCCGCCGGCCGTGAGCCGCTCGCGCTCGGCCCCGCCCCCGCCGAGGACGGCGCCGAGGCCAAACCGCGCAGGCGCCGCGCCCTGCCCTCCGCCGAGGACTCCTCGGGCGGCTTCGCGCTGCCCGGTGTGGGCGACACCCCGGTGTACCCCGGTCTGGAACACGCCCTGCCCGCCGGTCCGGCACCCGCTCCGGCCGAGCCCGCCGCCGCACCGACCGGCCGTCGGCGCCGGCTCTCCGTGCCGCCCGGGCCCGCGGCGGACGCCCCGGCCGGAGCCGCCACCCCGCAGACCGGCGGCGCGCTGGAGCCCGCCCGGCCGGTGCTGCCCGCAGCCGAGGAGCAGAGCGCCCCACGCCCGGTCGGCAGCGGCCTGGCCGAGCTCGCACCGCCGCGCCCGGTCGTCGCCCCGGTCGGCGCCCCGCCGGTGCCCGCGCTCCCGGCGCAGCCGCCGGTACCGGCCGTGCCGCGCCCGATGGCCGAACTGCCGGCCGCCGGTGGCGACCGCCCCGACCCCGAGCGACCGCAGCCCGCGTCCGGCGAACTGGCCAACACCCGCCGACTGCTGGTCTGGCCCGAGCCCGACCCGGCCACCGGCCAGGCCCTCCAGTCACGCGGCTACCTCCCGGTGATCGTCCGCTCCCGCGAGGAGGTGGACGCCCAGGTGGCCGGCTTCCCGGCGGCGCTCTTCGTCGACCCGCTGACCAGCCCGATCACCCGCACCGCGCTCCAGTCGCTGCGCACCGCGGCGCTCAACAGCCGGATCCCGGTGCTGGTCACCGCCGGCCTCGGCCAGGCCACCCGGGACGCCGCGTACGGCGCCGACCCGGCCGTGCTGCTGCGCGCCCTGGCGCCGCGCGACGGCGAGCACCACGCCCCGCGGGTGCTGCTGGTCGAGGGCGACCCGGACATCGCCGCCGCCATGATCAGCAGCCTGGAGCGGCGCGGCATGCACGTCGAGCACGCGGTGGACGAGAACGACGCGGTCGCCCGGGCCAGCAGCGTCCAGCCCAACCTGGTGGTGATGGACCTGTTCCAGATCCGCCGCCGCCGGGTCGGCCTGCTGGACTGGCTGCGCGCCAACGACCGGCTGCACCGCACCCCGCTCGTGGTCTACACCTCGGTGGACCTCGACCCGCGCGAGCTGCCCCGGCTGCGCACCGGCGAGACGGTGCTCTTCCTCGCCGAGCGCTCGACCAGCGAGGACGTCCAGTCCCGGATCGTCGACCTGCTCGGGCGGATCGGCGCGATGGGCGAGGCGGGCGTCGCCGCCGCGGGCTGAGCCCAGCCCGGACGTGCCGAAGGACCGGCCCCCGTGCGGAATGGGGACCGGTCCTCCTGTTCGGCCTACTCCTTGCCGAGCGTGGTGACGTCCAGCTCGTCGGCCGCGTAGCTGGCCCGGATCACCTTCTTGTCGAACTTGCCGACCGAGGTCTTCGGCACCGACTCGACTATCGCCCAGCGCTCCGGCAGCTGCCAGGAGGCGATCCGCTCGGCCAGGAAGGCCCGCAGCTCCCTCAGCCCGGCGATCGCGCCCGGGCGCAGCACGACGGTGGCCAGCGGGCGCTCGCCCCACTTCTCGTCCGGGACCGCGACCACGGCGGCCTCGGCCACCTCGGGGTGGCCCATCAGGGCGTTCTCCAGCTCGACGGAGGAGATCCACTCCCCGCCCGACTTGATGACGTCCTTGGCCCGGTCGGTGAGGGTCAGGTATCCGTCCGCGGTGATGGTGCCCACGTCGCCGGTGCGCAGCCAGCCGTCCTCGGAGAACTTGTCGTCCGGGCGGACCGGGTCCTGCCCGGCGCCGCCGTAGTAGGCCCCGGCGATCCACGGGCCGCGCACCTCCAGCTCGCCGGCGGCGACGCCGTCGTGCGGCATCCGCTCGCCGCCCGGGCCGATCAGCCGGGCTTCGACCGAGGCCGGGAAGAGGCCCTGGGTGATCCGGTACGGCCACTCCTCCTCGGGGGTGAGGCCGCCCGGCGGCTGGGCGAAGGAGCCGAGCGGGGAGGTCTCGGTCATGCCCCAGGCGTGCAGCACCCGGATGCCGTGGCGCTCGTCGTAGGCCTTCATCAGCGAGGGCGGGCAGGCGCTGCCGCCGATGACCACCATGCGCAGGCTGGAGGTGTCGTAGTCGCCGGCGTCCAGCTCGTCCAGCAGGCCGCTCCAGATGGTCGGGACGGCGGCGCTGACGGTGGGGCGGACGGCGGCGATCATCTCGGCCATCGGCTTGGGCTGGAGGAAACGATCCGGCATGAGCAGGTTGGCGCCGGACATGAAGGCGGCGTGCGGGATGCCCCAGGCGTTCACGTGGAACATCGGAACCACCGGCAGGGCGGTGTCGCGCGGGGTGAAGGCGAAGTTGTCACCGGTGTTGACCTGCATGCAGTGCAGGTAGATCGAACGGTGGCTGTAGAGCACGCCCTTCGGGTCGCCGGTGGTGCCCGAGGTGTAGCAGAGCACCGCGGCCTGGCGCTCGTCGATGTCGCGCTGCCACGGGAAGTCGGTGGGCCGGTCGGCGATCAGCTCGTCGTAGTCGTGCACGCCGCCCGCGAAGTCGGCCAGCAGCGAGCGGTCGCCGGGACCGGCCACCACGACGTGCTTCAGCGTGGGCGCGAGGTCCGGCAGTACCGCGGCGAGCAGCGGCAGCACGCTGCCGTTGACGATGATCACGCGGTCGGCGGCGTGGTTGACGATGAAGGACAGTTGCTGGGCGGGCAGCCGCAGGTTCAGGGTGTGCAGCACGGCCCCCATCGCGGGGACGGCGAGGTACGCCTCCAGGTGGAAGTCGTTGTTCCACATCAGGGTGGCGACCCGGTCGTCCCCCGTCACGCCGAGGTCGTCGCGCAGCGCGTGCGCGAGCCGCGCGGCGCGGGCGCCCACCTCGGCGTAGGTCCGCACGACCGGCCCGGTGGCCTCCCAGGTGGTGACGGTCGACCGGGCGTGGACCGTGGACCCGTGCTCCAGGATCCGGGCGACGGTGAGCGGTACGTCCTGCATCGTGCTGAACACGGGTCCTCCTCGACCTGGCGGCACTGGTGGCTCCTGCGGCACACCTACCGGGCGGTAATGCGCGCGGACCTGCCCGATTGTGCCGTTCCGTCCGCCCGCTGTCAGCACCCCGACCCCGTTGCACCGGTCACGGATTCGCCCCGTTTCCTCCCCTGGGGAACGGAGCGGCTCAACGGTGGTCGGGGCGGCAGAGCCGCAGCGAGTTGGCGGGATCCGGGGGGAAGGCGGGGTCGAGGGTCCAGCCCTGCTCGGCGGCGATGCGCAGGGCCTGGTGGGCGCCGGCGCCCCGGTACGTGGCGCGGTGGAGCTGGATGCGGCGCAGGAAGGCGCCGTCCGGGGCGAGCAGCCGGCCGTAGCTGTCGGCGGTGCGGCCGAGTTCGCGGGTGGCCTCGCGCTTGAGGATGCGGCGGACGTGCCGGTCCCAGGCGGCCGGGCTGCCGGTGAACTCGGCGCGGAAGGCGCGCGGGCCGACCGTCCAGCGGGCGCCCCAGCGCTCCCAGTAGTCGGGCTCGGGGCGGTCCACCCAGAAGGTGAGCAGGCCGTACACCGGGACGTAGACGATCTGGAGCAGGAAGATCACCGGCAGCATCGGCGCGAACCGGCCCGGCTGCGGGCCCCACGGGGTGCCGGGGGCGGCCGGCGGGTCCTGCGGGGAGGGGGCGCTCACCGCGGTCGGGGCGGGGAAGCGGCGGACCAGCCGGACCCGCTCGGCGGTGGTGCCGGACGGCTCCCCCTGCCAGCCGAACCGCTCGGCGACCCGGAACACGCCCTCCGCGCCGAGGCCCCGGTAGAGGCGCACGGCGAGCTCGGCCGACACCTCGCGGCTGAGGTCGAGCTGCATCACGCCGCCACCGGCCGCGTGGCTCGCCTCGGCGGCGGCGATCCGGCGCTCCAGGACCGGGGTGACGTAGCGCTCCCAGTCCTCGGGGCGGCCGGAGAGCTCGGCGCGCAGGCGGCGCGGCGGGATGAAGCTGCGGTTGACCCTCAGCCAGCCGTCGGAGCTGGGGCCGTCCCCGCCGTAGTCGGAGAAGATCGCGGCCGCGAGGACGACCACCAGGCCGAGGATCCAGAGCGGGGCGTAGATCCACTGCAGGAGGAACTGGACCAGCACGACCGGGCGGTTGCGGCGCGGCAGCGGTCCGGGGAGGGCGCCGGGCTGCTGCGGGGCGGCGAACCGGACTGCGGGGTACGGCGGTTGGGAGCCGGGCGGCTGTGGGGCCCAGTACGGCTGCTGCTGCGGGACCGGCTGGGCGTAGGGGTTCTGCCGCCCGTACGGGGCCTGTTGGGCGTACGGGTTCTGCGCGTACGGGTTCCGCTGCGGTGCGCCGCCGTACCCGGTCGCGCCCGGGTGTTCCTGGCCGTTCGTCATGCCGCCCCTCGTGCTCGGTGGGAGCAGCCACCCTATCGACGGGCGGTCAGCCGGCGGTGGGGCCGTCGACGTGGTTGCGGTCGATGGCGAGGGTCTCGCCGACGTAGGTCTCCTGGACGTTGCCGCGGTACTGGTGGACGCGCTGGTGGGAGGGCCAGAGGTCGGGGGCGAGCGGGCCGGAGCCGTTGGTGTCGGCATGGTCGTCCCAGCGGGCGTACCAGAGGGCGTCGGGCAGCGGGGAGCTGCCGGCCCGGGCGGCGGCGCTCAGGTCGGCGACGCCGGAGTCGAGGCTGGAGTAGAAGCCGGAGCGGTAGCCCGCCGCGTGCAGGGCCTGGGTCCAGCCGAGGGTGAAGTCGACCACGGCCTGGCCGCAGGCCGCGTCGTGCATCGGGTAGGCCTCGATGTCCAGGTAGACCGGGCTGCCCTTGTCGAGGCCGAGCGAGCGCATCGCGTGCACGGCCTCGTCGGCCTCGTCCCGGCCCTGCTGGGCGGCCTTGGCCGGGTCGATCCGCTCGGGCTTGCGGCTCGGGTCGGCGCACGGTGCCTGCAGGCCGACGTGCACGGGCAGGAAGCGCCAGCCCATCGCGCGTGCCTGGCGGACCCAGTCCGCGGTCAGCCGGGGCTGGGGGCAGCCGCGCTGGGAGCCGCTGACGTAGATGCCGACCGCCCCGTACGGGGAGGCGGCGCGCCAGGCCCGCAGGGTCTCGGGCCCGGGCGCGGCGCAGGCGTCGAAGGCGGGGCCGCTCCAGTTGTCGCGGATCAGGGGCGGACCGATCCGGTCGGGGAGCGTGACGGCACGGATGCGCGGGAGGACGGCGGCGGCCGGGGCGGAGGCTTCGGCGTTCCCGCCCGTCCCGTCGATGGCGAGCAGGAGCACGAGGGAGGCGGCGAGCAGGGCCGCCGGGCGGAGATGGCGCACCCGGCCTTGATACTGACGGACCATCGGACGAACGCGTCAGCCACGCCGCAGGCCCCGCGCGGGTCCACCCTTTCGGGCACATCCGTCCGCATCCGTCCCGATATTCGTAACGAGCTTGCCCGTTCATCACTCCTTACGGCAAACTCGCCAGCATGCCCACTTCCCGTACCAGCGAAACCGCTGCACCCACCTCGGCTGCCGCCGTCGCCGAGGCCCTTGCCATGCCGCCCGCCCCCAAGGGCGAGCCGGCCGGCGAGAGGGGTAGCTGGCGACGAGGTGGGGAGCCCGGCTCCGCGGCGCCCCCCGGGGTGCACCCCGGCCGATCCACCGGCCGGTTCGGCAAGCTCTTGCGGCGCCCGATGGGGGACCCCTCGGCCGAAGGCTGGGAGAGGATCCCGGCGCCGCTTCTGTGTCTGGTCGCGATGTTCCTGGTGCAGACCGGCATCGCCCTGTCCAAGCCGCTGTTCGGCCCGCTCGGGGTCAGCGGCACCACCTTCCTGCGGCTGGGCTTCGCCGCGGTCATCCTGCTCGCCGTCACCCGGCCCCGGCTGCGCGACAAGCGCCCGCGCGACCTCGCCGCGGCCGCGCTGCTCGGCATCGCCTCGGCCGGGATGACCTTCCTGTTCGCCGGGGCGATCGACCGGCTGCCGATGGGCACCGCCGCGACCATCGAGTTCCTCGGCCCGCTCGCGGTCGCCCTGGTCTTCGCCCGGCGCGCCAGCCACCTGCTCTGGGCGCTGCTCGCGGCGGCCGGCGTCGTCCTGCTGACCCTGCTCGGCGAGGGGGACGGCGGCGGCTCGCTCGACCCGGTCGGCCTGCTCTACGCCTTCGGCGCGGCCGCCTGCTACTCGGTGTACATCCTGTTCACCGACAAGGTCGGCGCGACCTTCCAGGGCTTCCAGGGCCTGGCGGTGTCGATGACGGTCGGTGCGCTGGTCCTCGCGCCGTTCGGGTTCGGCGAGGCGTGGAACGGGCTGACCGCACCCGGCGCCTCGCCGCTGGTGCTGCTCGCCTCGGTGGCCGGGGTGGCGGTGCTGCTGCCGGTGGTCCCGTACGCGTTGGAGATGACGGCGCTGCGCCGGATGCCGCAGCGGGTGTTCAGCGTGCTGGTCAGCCTGGAGCCGGCGGTCAGCGCGCTGGTCGGGCTGGTGGTGCTCGGCCAGCTGCTGGGCGCGGCGCAGCTGGCCGGGATCGGCTGCGTGGTGGCGGCCAGCGTGGGGGCCACGCTGACCGGGCGGCACTGACGGGCCCTCTCGGCGTTCGCGGCGTTCGCGGCGTTCGCGATCTTCGCGGCGCTGAGGACGCTGAGGGCACTGAGGGCGCTCGCGGCGCTTACGGCCAGAGCAGGGTGCGGGACCACTCCGGGGCGCGCACCGGGCCGGTGCGGGTGTACCGCAGCCGGACGTGCCGGCGCTGGGCGTCGCCCTGCCAGAACTCCACCTCGTGCGCCCACAGGGTGTAGACCGCGTGGCCCGGCGCGACGGCGTCCGGGGTGGCCTCCAGCCGGCGGCGGGCGACCGCCACCGCCTCGTCGTACTCCTCCAGCGCGCCCAGCGGCTCGCTCTGCCGCCCGACCAGCGCGCCGATCCGCGCGGCGGGCGAGCGGGTGGCGAACTCGGCGGCGGCGACCAGGTCGGCGGCCCGCTCGACACTGCCGCGGACCCGCACCTGGCGGCCCAGCTGCGGCCAGTAGACGGTCAGCGCGGCGGCCGGGTGGTGGGCGAGCTGGCGGCCCTTGGGGCTGTCGGCGGCGGCGGAGAAGTTCCACCCGGTGCCGGCCGCGTCCACGTCGCGCAGCACCAGCACCCGGGCGTCCGGCATGCCGTCGGCGTCGACCGTGGAGAGGGTGAAGGCCTGCGGGTCCAGCACCCCGGCGTCCAGCGCGGTGGCGAGCCAGTCCACGAACAGCGGGCCGGGCTCGGCGGGGGCGGCATCGGGGTCGAAGGAGGGCAGCGGACGGGCCATCGGCGGGCGGCCGAGCAGCAGTTCGGGGACCGACCTCGGCTCGGGCCGGCGCTCGTCGAGCGGTGCCGGGCACGCGTCCGCCTGCGGCTCCGGTGCGGGCTTGGCCCCCTCCGGGCCGGTCAGGCCCTCGTCCTCCGCCGCCATCGCGCACCTTCCTTCCGATTGCCGCGATCGCCGCCCCGGGCCGGGCCGTCCGTTCCGGGCCCGGGCGCGTGGAGCGCTGTCGGAGCGCAACCGTACCGCCGTGGACCGACGGCCCCGGGCGCGGGCCCTCGGTGGGCGGATCCGGGCCGCTCGCACGGGTGGTGCGGCCAGTACGGTTCGAAGCCCCGTACGGGCCGGGCTCGTACGGGCCGGGGCTCGTACGAACCGGCGCCGGACACACTCGTGGGCGGTACCGATGGCGGCACCGCCCACGAGGCCGGTTTCGCGGCGACCCTTTCCGCTGGCCGGTCAATGCGTTCGTCCGATCCCTCCGGTCCGCACCCGGACGGGATTCCCGCCCGGAGACCGCTTCGAAGCCCGCCACGGGTGCTCAGCTCACCCGCGGCCGTCCACCTCCGGCGCCCCCGCCGTCGGTGGTGCCCGAGGCGGTCAGCGGAAGTTCGGGGAGAAGATGACGTCGACGTTCTTGTTGCCCTGGCCGGCCAGGACGTTGCCCGCGTTGCCCTTCACCGCGAGGGTGTTGTTCTGGTTCGAGGCACCGGATCCGGTGGCCGTCTGCTGGGTGGAGACGTAGTTGCCGTCGACCCCGCCGAACACGTTGCCGGTCCCGGTGTCGGACACCACGCCGGCGTTGGAACCGGTCCCGGCGGCCGCGCCGTTGTCGGCGGCGGCGACCCCGGCACCCGCCAGCAGCAGACCTGCCGCCAGCGGGACGGCGAGCAGGAACCCGGATGCCCGCCGGGTGTTGATGCGAGCCATGTGCGCCTCCAAGAAGCTGTTCATCGTGCATTGGTTCGTGCGTTGGTCGAGTTTGGGTGCGGGGGTTCGCTGGCCAGACGAACACCTGCGGGCTGCGACGCCAGAAGACAGACTTCCGCAACAAATCGACAAAGCGCTAGCCGACGGAGCGGTTTTCGCCCGTTTGCGTGATATCCACCGGAGCCGCGAATAACGGGCAGCGAAGCGGAAAGTGCGCCGACACACCGCCACTGACCTGGGAATTCGCCCGAAGGGTGGCCGTTCGGCGGCCGCCGGGAAGCGGCGTTTCGATGTACTGCGAACCGCCGGGCGCACCACCCCGGCGCGAGCCACCACGGAACACGCCCCGGAAAAGTTCGACAACCCTTCCTTATCGACTTTTCCAGCCATTCACAGACCATCGGAAAGTCGTACCGAAAATGCGGGCAGCGAAGGGTTCGAGGGCAGGAAATATACCCACGCCGAAAATCAGACCATCTTGCCCGGATTGAGGATTCCCAGTGGGTCGAAGACCGCCTTCAACTGTCGCTGCAGGTCCAGCGCGACCGGCCCCAGCTCACGGGCCAGCCAGTCCCGCTTGAGCAGCCCCACCCCGTGCTCCCCGGTGATCGTGCCGCCCAGCTCCAGCCCGAGCGCCATGATCTCGTCGAAGGAGCGCTGGGCACGAGCCGTCTGTTCCCGGTCCGAGGCGTCGAAGATCACGATCGGGTGGGTGTTGCCGTCGCCGGCGTGGCTGACCACGCCGATGGTCAACGCATGCCGCTCCGCGATCTCCGCGACGCCGTTCAGCATCTCGGCCAGCCGGGAACGCGGCACCGCCACGTCGTCGATCATCGTGGTCCCCAGCCGGTCCATCGCGGGCAGCGCCAGCCGGCGGGCCGCCAGCAGCAGGTCCGACTCCGCCTGGTCCTCGGCCGGCACCACCTCGGTCGCCCCCGCCTCCCGGCACAGCTCCGCGACCCGCGCCAACCCGGCCTCCCGCTCCGGCCCGTCGAAGGCCACCAACAGCAGCGCCCGGGTCGACTCCGGCAGCCCCATCCGCCCCAGCTCGTTGACCGCCCGGACGGAGACCGAGTCCATCAACTCCATCAGCGACGGGGCCAGCCCGCCCGCCATCACCGCGCAGACCGCCGCACCGGCTGTGTCCGCGCTCGGGAACTCCGCCGCCAGCGCCAGCTGCGGAGCCGGCGCGGGCCGCAGCGACAGCACCGCCCGGACCACCACGCCGAGCGTCCCCTCCGAACCGACCAGCAGCCGGGTCAGGTCGTACCCGGCCACCCCCTTCGCCGTCCGGCGCCCGGTGGACAGCAGCCGCCCGTCCGCCAGCACCACGTCCAGCCCGAGCACGTACTCGCTGGTGACGCCGTACTTCACACAGCAGAGGCCGCCCGCGCCGGTACCGATGTTGCCGCCGATCGTGCAGGACTCCCAGCTGGACGGGTCCGGCGGGTAGCACAGCCCGAACTCCTCCACGGCACGCGACAGTTCGGCGTTCACCACACCCGGCTCGACGACCGCGAGGCGGTTCACCGGATCGATCTCCAGGATCCGGTTCAGCTTGACCAGCGACAGCACGATGCACCCGTCGACGGCGTTCGCCGCCCCGGACAGCCCCGTCCGGGCCCCCTGCGGCACCACCGGCACCCGCAGCTCGGTGGCGGTGCGCAGCACGTGCTGCACCTGCTCGACCGTCTCCGGGAACACCACCACGGCGGGCGCACCCGCGGCACAGAAGCCCGCCATGTCATGGCTGTAGACGGCGGTCACGTCCGGATCCACCACCACCGCCTCCGCCGGGAGACCTCGCGCCAGCCGCTCCGTCAGGTCACTCATCGCCGCCTCCACTCACCGCCTCCACCTCCGCACTCTGCCCGGCGGGCTGGGGCCGGGCAAGTGAGCCTCGGACCGGGGCCGACACCGCAGGACGGGGGGCGGCAGGAGACGACCGGGCCCGGGCGGGCCGGGCGCCGCGGCAAGACGGGGGAGGAAACGGCACCCCACCGGGCCGGGCAAAGTGAGCCTCGGACCGGGGCGGACGACGCCGCAGGACGGGGGCCGGGAGCCGACGGACACGCCCGGCGTCGTGCGGCAGGACGGGGAGCGCTGAGCACCACGGCAACCGCACCCCGGTCAGGCGCGCCGCAGGGCCGGGATGGCGAGGGCCGCCAGGCCGGCGGTGGCGGTGGCGAGGGCGCAGAGGAGGGTGGGCAGGGCGGCGCCCGTCGCATCCGCCAGTGCGCCGAGCAGGCCGGTGGACAGCACCAGCGCGAGGCTCTGCACCAGCGTCAACAGTGCCTGGACCCGGGACAGATGGGACGCGGGAGCGCCGCCGAGCACCAGCGGGCCGAGGTGGCAGGCGAACAGCCCCGAGCCGATGCCTGTCACCGTGCTGCCGGTCACCGCCCCCGCCGGGCCCGCGGACAGTGCCAGCAGCGCGACGCCCACCGAGGCCGTACAGAGTCCGGCCGCCGCCCCGACGCCCGCCCGGGGCAGCCCGCCGCGCCAGGCGACCAGCGCCGCCACCGCGAGCACCCCGGCCGCCTGGCCACCGGTCACCAGCCCGGCCGTCCCCGCCGCCCAGCCGTGCGCCCGGGCCAGCAGCGGCCCGAGCAGCGACACCACCGGCAGGAGCGCCCCGGCGGCGGCGCCGGTGAGCAGCAGCGCGGCCCGCAGCAGCGGATCACCGAGGGCGAGCCGGACACCGGCCGCCGCCTCCCCCAGCAGCCCCGCGCGGGCGGGGAGCGCGGAGCCGGACCGGTCCTGCGCCGGCCGGACCCGCAGCAGCACCAACAGGACCGCCCCGAAGCTCACCGCGTCCGCCGCCGCCGCGCCCGCGAGCCCGCCCACCGCGACCAGCAGTCCGCCCAGCGGCGCCCCGAGCAGCACCGCGCTCTGCCCGCCGGCCTGCCGCAGCGCGAGCGCCCGGGGCAGCCGGTCGGCGGGCACCAGCCGGCGCGGCATCGAGCCGCTCGCCGGGAGGTAGAACGCGTCGACCGTCCCGATCACGGCGGCCGCCGCGACCAGCAGCCACAGCGGCACGCCCCGGTCGCCGGCCACCGCGAGCGCCAGTGCGACGGTCGCGGCCAGCATCACCGCGTCCCCGGCGAGCATCACCCGGCGGGCGCCGAACCGGTCCGCCACAGCGCCGCCCAGCAGGACCAGCGCGGTGCGCGACACGGTGATCGCCGTCAGCACCAGCCCGGCCGCGCCGCCGCCGTACCCGGAGGCGGCCCAGCCGAGGGCGAAGTTCAACGCGGCGTCACCCAGCAGTCCGGCCTGGGCGCCGGCCAGCCAGAGCAGGTACGGCCGGGGCAGGCACGGCCGGGGCAGCGCGGTGGTGGTCATGCCGGGCGACGCTAGGACCCTCGACCAGGTCGAGGGCAAACGCCGGTTACCGGCGGACCACCGGTTCCTGGAGCTCGACGACCCAGCCGGACACGTCGTCGGGGGTCTCCAGGTAGCGCTCGCGGGCGTAGCCGGCCGAGCGGTAGCCGTTCTGTTCGATGAAGCGGGCCAGCGCCTGGAAGCTGCCCACCGCCGCGTCCATCGAGCCGCGGTGGACGATCGTCGCCGCTTCCTCGATCCGCGGCAGGTCGAGCACCTCGAAGTCGTCCCGGTCGGCCGGCACCGAGGGCGAGATCTGGACGGCGACCCGGATGAGCACCGAGCCGTCGCCCTCCGGCGCGTCCTCGTAGCGGGCGACGGACGGGCCGGCCTCCTCGATCCCGGCCCCGGCGAGCCGACGGCACAGCTCCTCGAACAGCGGGCCGATCACCGGGGTGATGTCCTCGGGCTGGTAACTCGCGGCCACACCGGTCAGTTGGGCCACCCGGACGGACGGCACGGACTTCACCACGACATCGTGCTGGGACATGTTCCCCTCGCTCTCGATCGTCCGGAGCCTCGCCTCCACCCGGGCCAGCCGCTGCTCGTCCGCCGCGATCGCCTCGGCGAGTTGGGCCCGCCGCAGCCGCAGCATCCCGCGCAGTTCGGCGGCGTCCGGCTGCTCGTCCAGGACGGCCCGCACCTGCTGCAGCGTGAAGCCGAGCTCCTTGAGCGCGATCACCCGGTTCAGCCGGGCGAGTTGGCCCGCCTCGTAGGAGCGGTACCCGGTGACCGGGTCCACCCGGGCGGGTCTGAGCAGCCCGATCGCGTCGTAGTGGCGCAGCATCCGCACCGTCACCCGACCGTGGCTGGCGAAGTCTCCGATGGTCAACATGGTGCTCCCACTCCACCCCCTCCCACGGTGTCAGGGTCAACCCCGGCCGCCGGAACGTCCCCCGGGAAACACCGAGGGCGGGTGCCGAGTGGTCTCGGCACCCGCCCTGAGCAGGTGGTTCTCCTACCAGCGGAGAGCGTGGGATTCGAACCCACGGCATGGGGTCACCATGCGACAGTTTTCAAGACTGTTCCCTTAGGCCGCTCGGGCAGCTCTCCAGGCGGAGGTCAGCCTAACGGGTCCGGCGGGTTTCGGTGCACACGATTCCGCGTGCCCGAGGATCACTGGTCACCGTCCCGCTGGCCGAGCGTGACCTTGGTGGTGAAGCTCTGGCCGTTGCGGGTGTACTCGACGTCCACGGTCTCGCCGGGCTTGTGCGTCCAGATCCGGCTGACCAGGGCGGGGCCGTTCTCGATCGGCGCGCCGCCGAGCTTGGTGATGACGTCGCCCGGCTTGAGGCCGGCCTTGTCGGCCGCGCCGCCGGGGGTGACGGCCGGCTGGCCCTGGACGTCGCGGGTCTGGATCTGCGCGCCGTCGCCCTTGTAGTCGTCGTTGCGCAGCACGTCGAGCTTGGCGTAGACCGGCTTGCCGGTCTTGATCAGGGTGTCCGCGACCCACTTGGCCTGGTTGATCGGGATGGCGAAGCCCAGGCCGATGCTGCCGGCCCGGCCGTTGGCGGAGGCGTTGGACTGGATCGCCGAGTTGATGCCGATCACCGCGCCGCCGGAGTCGAGCAGCGGGCCACCGGAGTTGCCGGGGTTGATCGAGGCGTCGGTCTGCAGGGCGTTCATGTACGAGGCCTGCGCGCCGGTCTCGTCGCCGGAGGCGACCGGGCGGTCCTTGGCGCTGACGATGCCGCTGGTGACGGTGGACTCCAGGCCGTACGGCGCGCCGATCGCGATGGTGGCGTCGCCGACGTTGACCTTGTCGGAGTCGGCCAGCGCCAGCGGCGCCAGCTTGTCCTTCGGCGGGTTGTCGATCTTGACCACGGCGACGTCGTAGCCCTCGGCGTGGCCCAGTACCGAGGCGCTGTAGGACGTTCCGTCGGCGAACTTGACGGTCAGTTTGCCGCCGTTGAGGGTCGGCGCGACCACGTGGTTGTTGGTGAGGATGTGGCCCTCGGTGTCGAAGACGAAGCCGGTGCCGGTGCCCGACTCCTGAGCGCCCTGCGCCTTGATGGTGACGACGCTGGGCAGCGCCTTCTGCGCGATGGCGGCGATCGAGCCGGGGACGGGCTCGTTCTTCTGGGTGTTGCTGGCCTGGATGGTGGTGCTGTGGTGGTCGTTCGCCGAGCCGCTGCTGCTGGTGCGGTCGGTGGCGATTACGCCGATCGCGCCGCCGGCGACACCGGCCACCAGGGCGACGGCCGCGAGCAGGGCCACCAGACCGCCGCGCTTCTTGCGCGGACCGCCGGGGCCGGTCGGGCCGCCGGGGTACTCGGCCGGGTAGCCGAGCGGGCCGCCCGGGCCGCCGGGATAGCCCGCGCCGCCGGAGGCCGCGTCCTGGCCGCCCCAGCCGCCGAGCGGCTGGCCGGCGCCGAAGGGGTGGTGGCCGTGCGCGGCGGGCGCACCGACGCCCGGAGCGCCGTACGGCTCCTGCGCGTTGGCGACCGGGGCGCCGTAGGGCTCCTGGACACCGGCGGCGGGCACGCCGTGGGTCGGGGTCGCGTACGGGTTGGCACCCGGCGGCAGGGCGGGCGCGGCCGGAGCGGCGGCCTGCGCGGCCGGGGCGGGAGCCGGAGCCGCGGGCGCAGCCGGAGCGACGGGTGGCGCGGGCGGCAGGACCGGCGGCGGGGCGTCGATGTAGCCGGTGACCGGGTCGACGGCCGGCTCCTCGACGGTGGGCGCGGCCGGAGCCTCCGGCGCGGGGACCTTGGTGAAGGCGACGGTGGGCTTGTGCCCGCCCTCGGCCGGAGCGGCCTCCATGCCCGCAGCGGTCTCGACGACCGGAGCGGCCTCCACGACCGCAGCGGTCTCGGCCGCGGTCGACTCGGCCGCCGGCGGGGCCGCCGGCTCCGGGACCCGGCTGAACGCCATGGTCGCCCGGTGCCCGCTGTCGGCCGGGGCGCCGTCGGCCGCAGCCGCGTCAGCGGCCGGCCCGGCCACGGGCTCGGGCACCCGGCTGAACGCCATGGTCGGCTTGTGACCGCCCTGAGCGGTGCCGTCGGAAGCGGCGCCGACCGCCTCCCCGGCCCCGGCGGGCTGCTCCCCCTGCGGCCCGGCGGGCCCAACCTCGCGCTCGGTGCTCACGGACGACCTCCATAGCTGACAGAACCAAGGACCATAGTTTTTCGCACCGTCGATTCGATTGCCGTAAGGACCCCTCTGAAGAACTCATAAGAATCCTTAGCCGTCACCGACGACCGGGGGCTCCCCACCCCCATCCGGCATCCCGCGATGCGGACCACGCACCCCGCGGCCTTTGGCGTTCGTACCCGTGCCGGTTAGCCTGTCGCTCCAAACTGACACGCGGGAGCTTGGACCGACCAGGCTGAGAGTGCGCATGTCGACGGTACGCCAGGCGAGCGACAGGCCAACCGTCGAGGGGGCGCTGACCGCCGGAACCTGTCCGGGTAATGCCGGCGTAGGGAGTATCGGCCATGCCGCCTGCTTCGCCATCGTCTTCTTCGGGCGCGCCCGCGTCCAAGGATTTCCCCGATCTTCCGGCCGGCTCGGCCGCGGCCACCGCGGTGCTCGACCAGCGCGTCGAGGCCCCGCTGGTGCTGGACACCGAACCGCCGCGCACCCTGCGCTTCCGGGACCACTTCGCGCTCTGGATGAACCTCGGCGTCAGCCTGATCGGCTTCTCGACCGCCGCGACCGTGCTCGGCGCGAAGGGCGGCGAGCTGTCGCTGGCCGCCGCGGTGACCGCGATCGTGACCGGTACGGCGGTCGGCACCGCGATGCTCGGCGTGGCCGCGCTGATCGGCGCCCGGACCGGCGCCCCGGCGATGGCCAACCTGCGCGGGCTGTTCGGCACCCGGCTGTCCTACCTGCCGACCGTGCTGAACATCGTCCAGTGCATCGGCTGGGGCGTGTTCGAGCTGCTGACCATCGCGGCGGGCGCGCAGACCGTCGCCCACACCACCGGCTACCGCTGGCTGTTCGTGCTGCTCGCGGGCGCCCTGACCACCGCGCTGACGATCTGGCCGCTGGGCTCGATCGCGGTGCTGCGCCGCTTCGTGGCCGGGGCGGTCGCGGTCGCGATGGTGTACTTCACCGTCCAGCTCGGCCGGCAGGGCGTGCCGGACCCGGGCGCGGGCAACTGGCACGGCTTCCTGGGCGCCACCGACGCGATGATCGCGGTGTCGATCTCCTTCGTCCCGATGGCCGCCGACTACACCCGGCACTCGCGCACCCCGCGCTCGTCGTTCTGGGGCAGCTTCTCCGGCTACACCGTCGCCCAGGTCTGGTGCTACGTGCTCGGCCTGATGGCGCTGCTGCAGTCCGACGGCGACCCGGGCCGGATCTTCGACTCCTTCCTCGGCGTCTGGGCCGGCTGGCTGTTCCTGCTGGTGCTGGTGCTGCGCGAGACCGACCAGTCCTTCGCCAACGTGTACTCGACCGCGATGTCGCTGCAGAACCTGCTGCCGCGGGTGGACCGCCGGGTGCTGAGCGGCGGGATCGGCGTGCTGACCACCGTGCTGGCGCTGCGGATCGACCGGTTCACCGACACCTACGGCAACTTCCTCAGCCTGATCGGCTCGGTGTTCGTGCCGCTGCTGGCGGTGCTGGCGGTGGACTACTTCTTCGGCGCCGGCCGGCACGGCTGGGACCTCTCCGAGCGGGCGCCGTCCCGCTGGCTGATGCTGCTGCCCTGGGTGTTGGGCTTCGCGGTCTACCAGTTCATCGCGCCGACCGCGGTGGCCGACTGGTGGGTGGACTTCTGGACCTCCGCCCAGGAGTCGCTGCACTTCACCCCGCAGGAGTGGACCTCCGCCTCGCTGTTCGCCTTCCTGGTGCCGGCGCTGGCCACCTGGGCGCTCACCCCGCTGACCCGCCGCGCCGCGCGGGCCTGACGCACCGGACGGGGAGCCGGCCCCTCAGGTTGGGGCCGGCTTCGCCTCCGCGTCACCTGCGCCGCCTATCGTTGGGCCCGTGACCAGCCCAGACCTGCCCCCGGCGGCGGCGCGCACCGCGCCCTCCGTCCAGGTGATCGCCCACCGCGGTTCCTCCCACGCCCTGCCCGAGCACACCCTCGCGGCCTACCGGCGCGCGCTCGACGAGGGCGCGGACGCCGTCGAGTGCGACGTCCGGGTGACGGCCGACGGCCACCTTGTCTGCGTGCACGACCGCCGGATCGGCCGGGTCTCGAACGGCCGGGGCACCGTCTCGGCGATGACCCTCGCCGAGCTGGAGGCGTACGACTTCGGCGGCTGGAAGACCGGCCGGCCCAGCACCGACCCCGAACTGCGCGGCGTGCTGCGGCTGGAGCGGCTGCTCGAGCTGGTGGTGGACTGCGGCCGCCCGGTGGACCTGGCGATCGAGACCAAGCACCCGGTGCGGTTCCGCGGCCTGGTCGAGGTCGAGCTGCTGCGGACGCTGGAGCGGTTCAAGATCGGCGCGGCCCGGGAGGGCGACCGCCCGTCCGCCCGGATCATGAGCTTCTCCTCGATCGCGCTGGGCCGGGTGGCCGCCACCGCGCCCGAGTACCAGCGGGTGTTCCTGATCGAACGGATGCTGCCGCTGCTCGGTCAGCTGCGCCCGGGCCGGCCGCTGCCGGGCGGGGCGCGGATCGCCGGCCCGGGCATCGAGCTGATCAAGGCCAAGCCCCAGCTGGTGCCCCGGCTGCGCGAGCTGGGCCACGAGGTGCACGTGTGGACGGTGGACGAGCCGGCCGACGTGGAGCTCTGCCTGGAGCTCGGGGTGTCCGCGATCATCACCAACCGGCCCGCCGAGGTGCTGGCGCAGCTCGGGCGGTGATCCGGGACGGGAACCGCCGCCCTACCGGTGGGACCCGATCACTCTGGTCGGCAAGCAAACCTTCCGCGCACGGTATTGCCGGAATTCTTGCCCGCGGGCGACGGAGGGTGAGCACGGAATGACCTCTTGTCGACCGTGCGTCGCGCTGCTCGAAATGGATCCGTGGGATCCCCCGATGGTCGTTTCCGACGCATTACCAAGGGGCATCCATCCCTCGGCAAACGCTGAAGGAGGTCCGGGGGTGGCGTTGATGGTGGCGCGCGAAGTGCCGACTTCATCGACCATGGCAGTGCCGCACGGCCCAGCGAGTGTCGGGGTCGCACGGCGCCGACTGCGTCGAGATCTGGGTGACCGGCAGATAGCGGAACCGGTCATTGACGATGCCGTACTGATCCTTTCCGAACTGTTGAGCAACGCCTGCCGGTACGCCCGTCCGCTCGGCCCGCTGCCGGCCCTGGGCCGCGGGGCCCGGGCCGAGGTGGTGGACCAGGTGCTGGTCGGCGTCCCCTCCGGGACGCCCCCGGCGCCGGGCGGCCGGGAGCGCGAGGACGGCACGATCGAGCCGGACGGCGGAGTGCTGGTCCGCTGGCAGATGCACGCCGACGGCGTCCTCACCCTGGAGGTCACCGACGGCGGCGCGGCCACCCGGCCGCTGCCCGCCAGCCCCTCGCTGACCTCGCGCGGCGGCCGCGGCCTGGGCATCGTCGACCAGCTGGCCAGCGACTGGGGCGTGCGCGACGCGCCCGGCGAGGTGACGGTCTGGGCGGCACTGCCCGCGCGCGCCCGGCACGCCCGGCGTACCGGCGGCGACGCGCGCAGCGCGTAGCGGCCCGCCCGACGAGCCGGGTCCTTGGGTGAGTCGGGCGCCGAGAAACTGTCAGTAGGCTTCCCGGTGAAAAGGACCACCGTCCCCGGGAGAGCCGCAGCATGGGCAAGAAGGCAGCCAAGAAGGCGCCGCAGCGCCAGTCCACCACCGCCGTCACGGGCGAGATCCCCGTGGTCGGGGCCCGCGAGGACTGCCCCTGCGGCTCGGGCCGCCGGTACAAGGCCTGCCACGGCCGGGAGGCCTCGCACGCGGTGCAGGAGCTGGTGCACCGCCCGTTCGAGGGCCTGCCGGGCGAGGCCGACTGGGTGGCGCTGCGCGAGCTGGTGCCCGCCGCCACGGTGCCGCTGACGCTGGCCGCCGGGGTGGCCGAGGCCGCCGAGGGTGACGTCCCGTCGGTGACCCTGGCGACCGTGCTGCCGCTGGCCTGGCCGGCCCTGCGCCGCCCGGACGGCTCGATCCTGCTGGGCCTGCAGACCCAGTCCTCCTCCGGCGACCTCAGCCGCGACCTCGCGGACGCCCTGGAGCTGGCCCTGACCACCGAGCCGGGCAGCCCCGTCCCGGCCCGCCGGACCGTCCCCGGCGGCCGTCGCCTGCAGGACCTGCTGGACACCACCGCCGCCTTCACGCCCACCGTGCACACCGGCTTCGAGTTCTGGCTGGAGGACGCCGAGACCGCCACCGGTGAGGTCGCCGCCTCGCTGGAGCGCGCCAACGCCTCGGCCATCCCGACCGAGAAGCTCAGCAGCGTCGACGCCGCCTACTGGTGCGGCACCCCGGACAAGAACCACCTGCGCTGGGTGATGACCGTCCCCGAGGAGCAGCTGCTGGACGCGCTGGCCCGGCTGAACGCCGCCGGCGAGGCCTCGCTCGGCCCGGACACCCGCCTGGTCGGCTCCTTCCGCGCGCACGGCCTGACCGTCCCGGTGTGGGACCTCCCGCTCGCCATGACCGCCGCCGACTGCGAGAAGCCGGCCGCCGAGTTCGGCGAGCGGCTCGCCGCCGTCCTCGCCGACGGGACTCCGCTCACCGCCGAGGAGCGGCGCGCCCGCGCGAACCTGGTGAACCGTCAGGTCACCCTGAACTAAAGGGCGCAGGATCCGGGTGATACGCGTCACATTGTCGCCATGAAGCCGCAATTTCCCGGCCTGGAGGGCGTCTTGGAAATTGGCGCGGGCGCGGATCCTTGTTACTGTCTAAAGAGTCCGGCCGCTGGTGCATCCCCCGTCGCCAGCGGCCGGATCTTTTCTTTTTCCGGAACGCCCCGCACCGCCGGGCCCGGAGTCCGGTACGGCCCGGCGGCCCGTCAGTGCGCCGAGCGGCCGCTGTCCAGCCGGACCGTCGCCTCGACCAACTCACCCAGCAGCGGCCCGACCTGCGGCAACCGCACCCCGCCGCCCACCGCCGGTCGCGGCGCCAGCACCCAGCGCACCCTCCCCCAGCCTCCGGCAGGGGGGACCCCCATGGCCCCGCCGCCGGGCGGCAGCGGCAGGAAGCCGCCCGGCCCGTGGTAGCGCAACGAACCCGGCACCCAAGGGAGTTGGGCGAGCATCTCGCCCAGCGCGTCGAGCGAGTACGGGGCCACCAGCAGTGCGTAGCGGCCCGGCATCGCGAGCACCGGCCCGAGCGGCAGCCGCAGCGCCCCCAGGTAGACCAGCGCCCGGGCGCCGGCCGCCGCGGGCAGGCTGACCGCCGACACCGCGGAGCCGGTCGCGGCCAGCACCGGCGCGTCCGGGCTCTGCCGCTCCCACCACCAGCGCACCATCCGGGCGTCCGTGGTGGCGGCCAGCAGCGAGGGGTCGTGCGGGTGGGCGCCCGGCACCGGGCAGTCCGGATCGCCGCAGGAGCAGCGGCCGCCGCACAGCACGGTGCCCGGCACCACGGGCCAGCGGTGTTCGACGGCGGCCGTCAGGGCCGCGGCCAGCCGGGCGGACGACTCCTGCGACCGGCTCTCCGGGCGCTTCGGGTTCTCACGCATGGCGCTCGTTCCTTTCCCTGACCGCTCGGTTCGCTCCGCCCCACCGACATCCGCCGGAACTCGCCACGCGGGCCCGCGACGGCACGGCCCCGGGCGACGCGAAGCGGGGCGGGCGGCATGGCGGACGGCGCGGCTACGACGTGGAGCACGGTGTGGAGCACGACATGAGAAGGGCCGCGCACTGGAACAGCCCTTGGAACGAGAATCCCGTATGCGACCGGATGGACGCCGCCCGGGCGCGCTTGGTTCCACCGTACGAGTGAGAGACTTCCGGCCAGCCCAGGAGTGCGGGCGGCGCGGACATAGGATCCGGACGGCCGCCCGGTCCGTCCCCTCCGTTCTGCCCGCTCCCGGCTCGCTCCATGCCTGCGGCCCCGACCGGCGCGCCGCGTTCCGCGCACGCCCTCCGACCGGGTCGAACAGACGTGGAACCGGCCACCGCGTCGTCCCGGATCTGGACATGCCCCGAATGGCCTGTGTAGAAGTGGTGGCATTGCTGTCGATCAATGACGAGTAGTAGCGAATCGAGGCGAATCACGCCCTTTGGCCGTGCTCGCACCACATTGGCCGTATCTGGGGGTTCCGCATGGCACGTAGCACCGCGTCAGGAGTGGCGGCATGACCAACTCCCACCCGTCGACGTCCCACCCGTCGCCGACGACCGCCGAACCGGGCGAGCCCGGCTGCGCAGGCGGGCTCACCGTCCTCGACCCGCCGGACCTGCCCGGCCCCGCCGACGCACCGGACGGCGACACCGCCGCCGCGGACGGCCCCACGGCACCGTCCGCCACGGTGCAGGACCGTTTGGCCGGACGTCTGTCCGATATCACCAGCCTGCACGAGCACACCGAGCGCCTCGTCCGCGCCCGCGGCCTCGACGCCACCCTGGACGCCGTCCTCGCCTCCGGCGCCGCCCTGCTCGGCGCCAGCCGCGGCGTGCTGGTCACCCTGATGCCGGGCGGCGGCGCCGGCCAGCCGGTCGGCCTCGGCCTCGACCGGGCCAGCCTCGGCGCCCTGGAGACCGTCCCGACCGAGCAGAGCCTGCTCGCCCGGCTGCTGCGCGAACAGGACCGGCCCGAACAGCTGCACTCCCGCGACCTCGCCGAGGACCCGGCCATCGGCGGCCGGCTGCGCGAACTCGCCGTCCACCTCGGCCTCGGCGGCGCCGTCGGCCTGCCGTTCGCCACCGTCGAGGACGGCCCGCTCGCGGCCGCCGTCTGGTTCTACGACCGGCCCGCCGAACCCACCCGGTGCCAGCGCGAACTGGCCCACCACTACTGCGAGATCGCCGCTCAGCTGCTGGCCAGGCAACTGGAGGCGGAGCGCACCCGGCGCACCACCGAGGCGCTGCGCCGCGGACTGCTGCCGGACCACCTCCCCCAGGCCGACGGTCTGCGGCTGGCCGCCCGGCTCGTCCCGGCCGGCCTGGACCACTCCAACGGCAGCGACTGGTACGACGCCATCCCGCTGCCGGACGGCACCCTCGGCCTCACCGTCGGCTCGGTCTCCGGCGACGGACCGGGCGCCGGCCCCGGCTCCGCCCCCGGCGCGGCCGCCGCGATGGGCCGGATCCGGGCCGCACTGCGGGCGTACGCGGTGCTGGAGGGCGAGGACCCGGTCTCCGTCCTGGGCGACCTGCAACTGCTGCTCAAGACCACCGAGCCGACCCGCACCGCCACCGCCGTCTACGCCTGGGTCGAGCCGGAGGAACGCCGGATCACCCTCGCCGGGGCCGGGCACTGCCCGCCCGTCCTGGTCGGCCGGCACGGCGCCGAATTCGTGGAGACCTCGCTCTCCGCGCCGCTCGGCATGCTGGCCTGCTGGGAGGCCCCCGGAGTCGAGTTCACCGCCGCGCGCGGGGACACCCTGCTGCTCTACACCGAGGGCCTGGCCCGCCGCTGCGGCCCGACCCTGCACGCCGGACAGGCCAACCTGCGCCGGGCCGCCGCCGACGCCCCGCGCGACGTGCGGATCGACCCGGACCGGCTCTGCGCCCACCTGCTGGCCGTCTGCCCCGACCCGGACGCCGCCCCGGCCACCGACGACCTGATGCTGCTGGCCGCGCGCTTCGAGTAGGTGCCCGAGTAGGTGTCCGCGTAGGCGCCCGAGTAGGTGTCCGGGCAGGCGTACGAGTGGGCATACGAACCCCGAACCGACGGGCGACCGGGCGTCCGTACCATGGACGCACGGCCGCCCGCGCGTGTCGCGACCCGACACCTCCCCCCGAGGGCGGCGGTACCACCCCCTAGGAGGCGTTGCACGTGACCGAGGACCGGATCCCCGCGGTGGCCGAGAACCCCGAGGCCGAGGGCGGCGAGGAGCCGCCGCAGTTCAAGGGCCGCAAGAACGGCCTCTACGGCGAGATCTCGGACGAGCTGTCCGCCTCGATGAAGTCCGGCTGGGCCGACACCGAGCTGCACGGGCTCGCCCCGATCGCCCAGGCCGGGTACGCCGCCGAGCGCCGCGCCAAGCTGTCCGCCGCCCACCCCGGCGTGCGCCTGGTCGTCCCCGCCGGCAACCTGCGGGTGCGCTCCAACGACACCGACTACAACTTCCGCGCCGCCAGCGAGTACGTCCACCTCACCGGTGACCAGACCGAGGACGCGGTGCTGGTCGGCGAGCCCACCGGCGACGCCGGCCACGAGTTCACCCTCTACCTGCTGCCCCGCTCGAACCGCGAGAACGGCGAGTTCTGGCTGGACGGCCACGGCGAGCTGTGGGTCGGCCGCCGGCACAGCCTGAGCGAGCAGGAGCAGCTGCTCGGCCTGCCGGCCCGGGACGTCCGCCAGGCCGCCGAGGAGCTGGCCGAGCGTGCCAAGGACTCCACCGTGCCGACCCGGATCGTCCGCGGCTACGACGCCGGCCTGGAGGCCGCGCTCGCCAACGTCCTGGACGCCGACAAGGACGCCGAGTTCAAGGAGTTCCTGAGCGGTCTGCGGCTGGTCAAGGACGAGTGGGAGATCGGCGAGCTGCGTGCCGCCTGCGACGCCACCGTCAACGGCTTCACCGACGTGGTCCGCGAGCTGGGCCGGGCCGTCGCCACCTCGGAGCGCTGGATCGAGGGCACCTTCTGGCGCCGCGCCCGGGTCGAGGGCAACGACGTCGGCTACGGCACCATCGCCGCCGCCGGCCCGCACGCCACCACCCTGCACTGGGTCCGCAACGACGGCGACGTGCGTCCCGGCGAACTGCTGCTGCTGGACGCCGGCGTGGAGACCCACACCCTCTACACCGCCGACGTCACCCGCACCCTGCCGATCAACGGCTCCTTCACCGAGCTGCAGCGGAAGATCTACGACGCGGTGTACGACGCCCAGGAGGCCGGCATCGCCGCGGTCAAGCCGGGCGCCCGCTTCCGCGACTTCCACGAGGCCTCGCAGCGCGTCCTCGCCGAGCGGCTGCTCGCCTGGGGCCTGCTGGACGCCTCGGTGTACGACCTCGAGAAGGTCCTGGAGCTCGGCCTGCAGCGCCGCTGGACCCTGCACGGCACCGGCCACATGCTCGGCCTGGACGTCCACGACTGCGCCCACTCCCGCCGCGAGGAGCACGTCGACGCCCTGCTGGTGCCCGGCATGGTGCTCACCGTCGAGCCCGGCCTGTACTTCCAGCAGGACGACCTGACCGTGCCGGAGGAGTACCGCGGCATCGGCGTCCGGATCGAGGACGACATCCTGGTCACCGCCGACGGCAACGAGAACCTCTCGGCCGGCCTGCCGCGCCGCTCCGACGAGGTCGAAGCCTGGATGGCCTCGCTCGCCTGAACCGGGCCGAACCGGCCTGGACCAGCCTGGACCGACCGTTGAAGGGTCCGGTCTCCGCCGTCGCGGGGAGGCCGGGCCCTTCGGCGTTCCCCGGCGTGGCCGCTGCGGCAGGGCGGTCCGAAGTTCCGGGGTGGCCGGGACGGCTACACTCACCGGGATTCCGCCACCCGTGAGCAGGGGGTTCGCATGGCCGAGCAGATCGCCGAGCAGGCTGCCGGGCAGATCTCCCAGCAGGTCGCCGGGCAGGTCGCCGAGGACCGGGTCGCCCGGCCACGCCCGGTGGCCGTCACCATCGGCCGGCGCCCGGAGCCCGTGCACGACGTCGCGGTGTACGCCTTCGATGGCATGGCACCGTTCGAACTCGGCGTGGTGGTCGAGGTGTTCGGGCTGGCGCGGCCCGAGCTGGGCGGGCTGCTGGCGGCGCCCTGGTACGGGCTCAAGGTGTGCGCCGACCGGCCGGGGGCGGAACTGGACGCGGTGGGCGGCTTCGCGCTGACCGCCCGGCACGGCCTGGACGACCTCGCCGCGGCCGACACCGTCGTCATCCCCGGTGTGCGCAACGCCTTCAGCGGCGTGGGGGCGCCTCCCGGCCGCCAGACCGGGGGAGTCTCCCCCGGTCTGGTCGAGGCGCTGCGGACGGCGCACGAACGCGGCGCCCGGATCGTGTCGATCTGCTCGGGCGCCTTCGCGCTGGCCGCCGCCGGGCTGCTGGACGGCAAGGAGGCGACCACCCACTGGCGGTACGCCGAACTGCTCCAGCAGCGCTACCCGCGGGTGCGGGTCAACCCGGACGTGCTGTACGTGGACAACGGCGACGTGCTGACCAGCGCGGGCAGCGCGGCCGGCATCGACCTGTGCCTGCACCTGGTCCGCCGGGACCACGGCGCCAAGGTGGCCAACAGCGTGGCCCGCCGCTTCGTGGTGGCACCGCACCGGGACGGCGGACAGGCCCAGTTCATCGAGGCGGCGGTCCGCCCGGTCGAGGAGGACGAGGACGGGATCGCCCGCAGCATGCAGTGGGCGCTGGACCACCTGTCCGACCCGCTGACCGTCTCGGTGCTGGCCCGGGCGGCGCGGATGTCGGACCGCTCGTACCTGCGGCACTTCACCGCCCGCAACGGCACCAGCCCGATGCGCTGGGTGGTCACCCAGCGCATCGCGGCCAGTCTGGCGCTGCTGGAGTCGCCGGAGGGGACGGTGGAGGAGATCGCCGCGGCGGTCGGCTTCGAGAGCGCGGCGACCTTCCGCCACCACTTCGGGCGGGTGATGCGCACCTCGCCGACCGCGTACCGGCGCTCCTTCGGGCGCGGGGTGGCGTGACCGGCCACGACACCCGCCACGACACCCGCTGCGCCTCCCTCGGCGCCGTCCCCGGCGCCTCCCGCTACGCCTTCTCGTGCCGGTCGGCGTTGGCGACGATGGCGTCGTGCAGCCACTGCGCCAGGCCGGGGGCGAGCTCCTCGTAGGTGGTGGTCCAGCGCGGGTCCGAGACGTACAGGCACGCCAGACCGCGGTGGATGGTGAACGTGCAGTCGTAGAAGTTCCGGCGGATGTGCTGCCGGTGCGCCTCGGCGAGGTCCATGGCCACCGTGCCGTCGGCGGGCTCGCCGGCGGTGACGGCCGCGACCAGGCCGTCGTTGAGCTCGGTCATCTCGCCCTGGATGCGCTGCCAGTCGGCCTTGGTGTAGCCGCCGGTGCGGCGCTGGGACTCGGCCCAGGCCTCGGTGTCGCCCCAGCGCTGTTCGGCCTCCTGCTCCCACTCCTCCTGGTAGCCCTCGCCGAAGATCTCGAACTTCTCCTCCGGGGTCAGCTGAATGCCCATCCTGCGTGCCTCCATGGCGTGTTCGACGGCTGCGGCGAGGTCCTGGAGGTGCCTGATCCGGTCGGTCAGCAGTCGGTGCTGCCGCCGGAGGTGCTCGCTCGGGCTGACCGAGTCGTCGTCCAGAATCGCCGCGATCTCCTCCAGGGGGAATCCGAGCTCGCGGTAGAACAGGATCTGCTGCAGCCGGTCGAGGTCGGCGTCCACGTACCGGCGGTAGCCGGCCCGGGTGCGGCCCGCGGGGGACAGCAGGCCGATCTCGTCGTAGTGGTGCAGGGTGCGGACGGTCACCTTGGCGATCTTCGCCACGGCGCCGACCGAGTGCCCCTCGCCCTCGTTCATCCGGAAACTCCTCCCTGGCGCTGACCACCACCCTGCGCTCTCACGTCACGTGAGGGTCAAGCCGTGTTTCCGGGCGGGACTCAGGCGCTGACCAGCTCCCGCTCGCGCCGCCGGGCCGACCGACGGCGCCCGTCCCCGCCGCCGCCCCCGGCCGGTGGCCGCGGTCGGCGGGTCTGCTGGGTGGGCCAGAGCAGCACGTACGCGGCGGAGACCACCACGAAGGCGAGCCGGACGAAGCCGCGGGCCGGGTCGGACGGCAGGAACAGCGTGCCGCCGTACAACGCGGCCAGCGCGATCCAGCTCCACCACGGGACCAGCCGCTTCTGCCCGACCGCGTCCCAGAGCAGGGTGCCGAGCAGGATCGAGGCCGTGTAGTACGTGTAGACGCTCGGGTCGAGCAGGATCCGGGCGTCCGCGCCGAGCAGCACCACGGCCGGCCAGCGGCCGCGCCAGACGGCGACGCAGCCGAGGCCGATGCCGAGCGCGAACTGGGTCGGGCGGTCCCACCAGGGAGTGGACGGGTCGGTGACCCCGAACCAGCGCAGCGCGGAGGCGGGCTGGTTCGGGATGGTGAACTTGGCGGCCGCCATGGTGTCCAGGTTGCCCAGGTAGAACGGCAGCCAGGCGACCGCGACCAGCAGGCAGAACCAGAGCGCGGTGCGCAGCCAGGCGGGCCGTGGCAGGGCCAGGATCAGCGGGGCGAAGGCGATCGCCCAGGGTTTGGAATCGACCGCCAGGGCCAGGAAGACCGCGACTTGGACGGGCTTGCCGCGGGCCAGGCCGTGCGCGGCGAGGGTGGTGAAGAACAGCGCGAGGACGTCGTCCAGGTGCGCGAAGCGGACCGAGACCTCGACCCACATCGGGATGAACGCCAGCCCGGCGATCAGCAGGCGCTGCTGGAGCCGGCGGTGGTTGGTGCCGGTGCCGAGGTAGTAGAGGGCGGCGGTGCGGCCGACCAGGACCAGCATCACCAGGCCGAGCCCGGCGCTCACCGCCTCGGCCATCAGCTGGCCGACGTGCGGTGAGAACGGGGCGGTGAGCCGGGCGGCGGCCAGGCTGACCGGGCCGATCTGCAGCTCGGGGTGGTGGGCGTAGAGCGAGAGGCCGCCGTCGGGCTGCCCGCTGAAGAGCAGCTGTTCGCCCTGGCGCAGGTAGTGCCAGGAGAAGCCGCCCCTGGGCTCGACCAGGAAGAACCAGAGCACCGTCCACGCCGTCAGCAGCACGTGGTGCCTGCGGAGCGGCAGGCCCGCGATCCGACCGGTCGCGGATTCGTAGTCGGTGGTGATCCGTGCCGTGCGTTCTTCCCGCACCTGTCCCTCTCCCCGCCGTTCCGCCCCCCTCCGGCCGGACATCCTATGTGACGGAGGAGTACCGCCCGTGCCGCCCGGAGGCCCGTCCGAGCGGACGGGTGGGCGGCACGGGGGTACTCGGGAAAAGCCCCCCGGCTGTCAGCTCCGGGTCAGCCCTGCTGGCCCGCCTTGCGGCGACGCAGCACCACGAGGGTGCCGACACCGGCGACCAGGACGGCGCCACCGGCGGCCGCGATCGCGGTGGTGTCGTCGCCGCCACCGGTGCTGGCGAGGTTCTTGCTCGCCTTGTCGGCGGCCGCCTTGGCCTTGGTCACGCCGGCCTGGGTGATCTTCGGCGGGGTCACGTTGGGGACGGTCACCGGGATGTCGATCGGCTGCTGGGCGTCGCTGCCGCCGTCGGTGGCACCGCCGGACGGGGCCGGGGCGCCGGTCGAGGCGGACGGCGAGGCGGAGGCGGACGGCGAGGCGGTGCCCGGGGCCGGGGTGGTCGGCGCCGCGGTGGTCGGGGCCGGGGTGGTCGGCTCGGTGCTGGGGGTGGTGGTCGGGGTGTGGCTCGCCGACGGGGTGCCGGTTCCGGTCGGGGTGCCGGTCCCGGTCGGGGTCGGCTTGCCGGTGTGGGTCGGGGTCGGCTTGCCGGTCGGGGTCGGGCCCGCCTTCTTGATGGTGAAGCCCGCGCCGCGGACGCCGTCGCAGCTGAAGGCGCCGTTGTCGACCGGCAGGTGGCTGTCGTCGTCGAGCGCGCTGGCGAAGACCACCGGGACCAGGCCGGCCCGGCCGAGCGGGGCGTTGTCGGTGAAGGACAGCCGCACCTTGATGGTGAGGCTCTCGCCGCGGTTCAGGACGAGCAGGGAGTCGTCGGTGACGTCGCCGTCCGACCCGACGCCGCCGAGCAGCATCAGGACGGAGTCGTCGTCGTGCTCCCCGCCGCCCGGGGCGGCCACACCGGTCTGCCAGCCCTCGCCCGGCAGCTGGTACTCGATCTTGAGGTGCTTGGCCTCCAGCGAGCCCTGCTTGTTCTTGAGCTTCACGAACGGGTAGAAGACGTCGTCGTGCTTGGAGGAGTTGTCGATCCGGTAGGTGAACTCACGGGGAGCGCCACCGGCGATGAAGGTGCCGGGGACCCCGTGCACCGAGAGGTCGAGGGCGTACTTCGACTTCTGGTCCGCCGGCGCCGCGGCGGCGGACGGGGTGCCGGTGGAACCGACGGCCATGGCGCCCTGGGCGCCGGCCAGCACCAGCGAGGACGTGAGCGCGGCGACGCCGGCCAGGGCAAGACTGCGACGTATGGACAAGGAGACCTCACGGAAGTGTCCGGGCGAGGCCCGGGCGCGAGGGGGCGGCCGCAGACGCCGCGGACCCCCCGCGAAGCTGAAAGTCCGACGGAGAGTACCGAACGATCCGGCCACTCCGGAAGGCAGGTGCCCCGCTGCGGCACGTTCCCGGGGCCGGGGCGCCCGAATCGCCCAACTCCGTCCTCCGGTAGGGCTTTTGTGCTTTGCCAAAAGATGACCGCGGAGTGACGGGTACACGCCCGGAAGGACGGTACCGCACGGGCCTCGATGGCGTGAATACGTCAGTCGGCCGGGGTCGGCATGACGCCACCCCGGGTCGGCATGGCGCCACCCCGGGTCGGCATGACGCCACCCCGGGGCCGCGGCGCCGACTCAGCCGGTGAAGAAGGACTTGGCCGCGATCAGCGCCCGCTCGTCCCGCAGGACGTCCCCCGGGCGGGTCCCGTTGCCGATCAGCGCGCCGCCCCAGCGCATCCCCATGTACTCGGCGGTCAGCTTGAGGGTGCCGATCATCGGCTCGGCCTGCTCCTCCGTGCCGGCCAGGACGCTGACGTCCCACAGCGTGCCCCCGGCCATCCCGGCGCGGAAGTCCACCCCGGACACCCGGAACCAGGCCGACCAGTAGTCGAGGTAGAGCTTGGCGGTGGTCGGCAGCGTGTACCAGTACACCGGCGCGACGAAGACCAGGTCGGTGGCCTCCAGGGTGGCCTCCAGCAGGGTCCGCTCGTGGCCGACCGGCTCCGGGTAGCCGCCGTCACCGGTGTGCCGCAGGTCCTGGAAGGGCGGCAGCGGGTGGTCGGCGAGCCGCAGCCAGCGCTGCTCCGCGCCCTCCGGCAGGCTCGACTCGGCTGCCAGCCGGGCGAGTTGTTCGGTGTTGCCGCCGGCGCGCGAGCTGGCGTCGAGGAACAGGAAACGGCGCGGCGCCTCGGCGCCGGACGGCTGGTCGGTCATCGGTGCTCCCCCGGTCGGGTGTTGCGGACAGAGGTGCGAGCACCAGCCGCGCGCCGGGTATTCCGCGCCTGCGCCCTGCCCGGGGTCCCGCGCGGCTGCCCGCCTGTCCGGTGCTTGTGAGCAGGCGGGCGCGGCGGTGCTCAGTCCGGCAGGCCGGCCCGGCGGCGGGCGACCTCGGCGACGGCGGCCCAGTCCTTCTCCCCGTCGCCGTGCGCCAGCGCGTCCAGGAAGGCGTCCCGCAGGATGCCGCCGAACGGCAGCGGGACGTGGCGCGCGGCCCCGGCCTCCAGCGCCAGGCCGACGTCCTTGAGACCGAGCGGCAGCCGGAACCCGGCCGGCTCGTACCGGCGCTCGGCCACCATCGAGCCGTAACCGGAGTAGACCGGCCCGGGGAAGAGCGTGCCGGTGAACATCTCCACCAGGTCGGTGGGCCGCACGCCGTGGGCCTCGGCCAGGCTGCACGCCTCGGCCATCGACTCGATCGCGCAGGCCAGCAGGAAGTTGGTGCTGATCTTGGCGGTGTTGGCCTGCCGGGGAGCGTCGCCGAAGTGCCAGACGCGATCGCCCATCGCGGCGAACAGCGGCTCGGCCCGGTCCAGCAGCTCGGGCGCGCCCGCGGCCAGGATGTTGAGCTTCCCCTCCGCCGCGACCGGGGGCCGACCGAGGACGGGCGCGGCGACGTAGCCGATGCCGTGCTCGGCGTGCAGTTCCTCGGCGCGTTCGGCCAGCGCGAGCGAGACCGTGGCCATGTTGACGTGCAGGGTCGCCTTCGCGCCCGCCAGCAACTCGGGGTCGAGCAACAGCCGTTCGACCGCCTGGTCGTTGGCCAGCATGGAGACCACGACATCGGCGGCGAACACCTCGGCGAGCGAGCCCGCCGCCTCCGCCCCCTGGGCCACCAGCGCCGCCACCGGCTCGGGCGAGCGGTTCCAGACCCGTACGGCGTGGCCGGCCCTCAGCAGGCTGCCGGCCATGCCCCGCCCCATCGCGCCCAGCCCCACGAAACCGACCGTCGCCCCGCTCATCCGCGCACTCCCGTCGTCGCCGCCACCCGTACGGTGGTCCGTCCGGGCCGACTGTACGTCAGGGGAGCTTCGGAGCCGGGGTGGTCAGCGTCGGTCTTCCCGGCTGGTGCGCCGAGGCGTGTCCGTCCCGGCCCTAAGGGACCCGGGCCGGTCGGCTAGGCGACCCGCACCGGTCGGCGGATCCGGCTCGCGGCGGCCCCGCGCTCCAGCTCGGTGACCACGCGGTGGCGCAGCAGCTCGTACTGGGCCTGGAGCCGGCCGGGGCGGGCCGGACGAGCGACCGGGCGACCGGGGCCGACCAGCTCCTCCGGGCCGAACTGCTCGCGGGTGAGATCGATCTCGAAGCCGGTGGCGAAGCGGTTCCACCAGTGGAGGTCCGTCCGGACCCCGTCGACGTGCACCTCGCCCATCATCAGCTCGCCGCCGAGCAGGTCGTGCACCACCATGGCCGTCACCCCGCACTGGCCGCGGGCGGGATTGTCGGGACGCCAGTGGGCCAGGTCCTCGGGCGCACAGGTGTCGACACCCCAGGAGGAGCGGATCGCACGTTCGATGTCGTTGAGGGTCCACGCCGTCATACCGGGAAGCCTGCCACGCGCCACTGACAACGACATCGGCTTTTCGAAGGGTCACCGCCTGTTCTGCGGCGACCCCTCCCTTGTTCACCCGAACGAGGACACCGTGGGGCGGCGGGTCCGGGTCTACGGCCGGGACGGCGGCAGGGCGCGTTTCGTGGACGACGGCCGGCAACGCGCTCGGAGAGCGCCCTGGAACGCGCCCGGCCGACCAGGGTGGGTCACTTCGCCAGCGCGGCGACGCCGGCCTGCGCGCCGCCCCCGGCGGACCGCACGTCCTGGTGCTCACCACGTACGACACCGACGCCGACATCACCCGGGCCATCGCCGCGGGCGCCACCGGCTACCTGCTGAAGGCCGAACGGCCGGAGGAGTTGTTCGCCGCCGTCCACGCGGCCGCGCTGGGCCGGACGGTGCTCTCGCCGCCGGTCGCCTCCCGGGTGATAGCCCAGATGCGGGCGCCGGCGCCGCAGCTCACCGAGCGCGAGCAGGACATCCTCGAACAGCTGGCACAGGGGCTGGGCAACCGGGAGATCGCCCGGGCGCTGTTCATCAGCGAGGCGACGGTAAGGACCCATCTGGGCCGGATCTACGACAAGTTGGGCGTGGACACCCGGGCGGGCGCGGTGGCGGTGGCCAAGGAGCGCCGGCTGCTGCGCTGAGCGCGGGCCCGGGCCGTCCCGAGTTCCGTCCATCACTGCGTTGAGCACTCGCGCGGTGTCACTCCGTACTGCCATGATGCATGGAATGTCGGATTCCAGACCGCGCGGTTTCCATGCCCGGGGCATGCGGCACGGCCGCACGCGCCCCTGACGGACCCACAACTTCCTGGTCAACCCCGACACACCGATCCGACCGGGTCGTCACGATTGTGGATTTTTCGTGGATCTCACTATTGACAAACCAACCACGCGGTTTGTTAGCGTGAGATCAACGACGCCCCCGGAGGTGGGGGCTCGCCGGGGTCCGTGCGGACGCTCTCGCCGGAGGGTGTTGCCAGGGGGGCGGCGGGGTTGCCGGGGTGTCGGGGGGAGCGGCAGCGCCGAAGCCGCGCGACGAGGCGGCGTGGAGCGGGTCCGGGGGTGCGCCAGTTACCGCGGGATCGTCCCCGACGAAGCGCTCGGGGACGGGCTGGCCGCCCAGCGGCGTGAGCTGTGGGAGC
>NZ_JBSFGK010000030.1:0-86678 GCF_053596495.1 Kitasatospora sp. NPDC001683 | reverse complement strand
GTCCCCTCCGGCGCCGCACCGCGAGTGTGCCAGGCGGCTGTCCGCTCGGGCTCAGGCGTCGGTGCGCAGCAGCCGTACGGCGGCGCCGCCCAGCGCGAGCACCGTCCAGCCGAGGAAGACCAGCAGGCCGGCCGTCGGCGAGAGCAAGGTCGAGTCGTGGTGCAGGGTGAACATCGCCTCACCGGCGTGGCTGGGCAGGTAGGGGCTGATGTGGCTCTGCCAGGAGGTGGGCAGCAGCGAGGTCAGCCCGGGGATCAGCATCAGCGAGGCGACCAGGACGGCGATGCCGCCGGCCACCGAGCGCAGCAGCGCGCCGAGGGCGACGCCGATCACGCCGACCAGGCCGAGGTAGAGCCCGGCCCCGAGCAGGCCGCGCACCACGCCGGCGTCGGAGAAGGTCATCGCCGCCTTGGTGCTGGACAGGATGCCGCTGTCGGCCGAAAAGGCGACGAACACCCCGACGGTGCCCAGCACCAGGGCGATCAGGCCGTACACGGCGGCCTTGGACCACAGCACCGGCAGGCGGCGCGGCACGGCGGCCAGGGTGGAGCGGATCATGCCGGTCGAGTACTCGCCGGCCGCGACCAGGACCCCGAGGACGCCGAGCGCCAGCTGGGCGAAGTTGGTGCCGAACAGGGAGAGGCTGAGCGTGGTCGCGGCGGCGAAGTCCCGGTCCATAGGGCGGCCGGAGGTGATCCGCGACTTGAACTGGAAGGCGGCGATCAGGCCGAAGGCGACCAGGAACAGCAGGGCCAGGCCGAGGGTGATCCAGGTGGAGCGCAGCGACCACAGCTTGGCCCACTCCGAGCGCAGCACGCGCGCGGCCGTCACCTTGTAGGCGGGACGGGCGGGGCGCAGCTCGGCGGGCGTGGACGGCTGACTGGGGGCGATCGTGCTCATGCCGCGCTCCTCGTGGTCTCGGTGCTCTCGGTGGTGGTCGTGGTGCCGTGGTACTCGACGGCGTCCCGGGTGAGGTCCATGAACGCCTCCTCCAGGGAGACCGTGCGGGGGGTCAGCTCGAACACGGCGATGCCGTGCTCGGCGGCGGTGAGCCCGATCTCGCGGGCCGTCCGGCCGGTGACCAGCAGCTCCTCCGAGCCGGTGCGGCCGGTGATCTCCACGCCCGGTCCGGCGAGCAGCGAGCGCAGCCGACTCGGGTCGGCGCTGGCCACCTTGACGACGTCGCCGCCGGCCTGCTGGACCAGCTCCTGGACGGTGGTGTCGGCCAGCAGCTTGCCGCGTCCGACGATGATCAGGTGGTCGGCGACCAGCGAGACCTCGCTCATCAGGTGCGAGGAGACGAAGACCGTCCGACCCTCGGCGGCGAGCGAGGTGAGCAGGTTGCGGATCCACAGCACGCCCTCGGGGTCGAGCCCGTTGACCGGCTCGTCCAGCATCACCGTGGCCGGGTCGCCCAGCAGGGCGGCCGCGATGCCGAGCCGCTGCCCCATGCCGAGCGAGAACGCCCCGGCGCGCTTGCGGGCCACCGACTGCAGGCCGGTCAGCTCGATGACCTCGTCGACCCGGCGGCGCGGGATGCCGTGGGTGTGGGCCTGGGCCATCAGGTGGTTGAACGCCGAACGGCCGGGGTGGATCGACTTGGCCTCCAGCAGCGCGCCGACCTCCTGCAGCGGCGCGGCGTGCTCGGCGTACCGGCGGCCGTTGACGCGCACCGAGCCGCTGGTGGGCGCGTCCAGTCCGACGATCATCCGCATGGTGGTCGACTTGCCGGCCCCGTTGGGCCCGAGGAACCCGGTCACCGCTCCCGGCCGGACCGTGAAGTCCAGCCCGTCCACGGCGGTCTTCTCGCCGTACCGCTTCGTCAGCTGGTGCGCCTCGATCATCGCTCGCCCTTACGCTCAGGGGCCGGGCCCTCCCGGCCGCCCACGGCTCCACGCTAAGGGCGGGCGGTGCCCGGAACCGTGGCACCGCGGGCTGATCATCGGGCCGTCCGTAGTACCGCGGTACCACGCCCTCGCCTACCCGAGGCAAAACCGGTTTCGCTGCCGCCGCCGTCTGGTCAAGGATGGCGGCATGGACGAGCGGACCGTGACCCTGCGTCAGATGACCCCGGCCGAGTACCAGGCGGCCACCGAGACCCGCGAGGCCGAGACGGTGCGCGAACTCGCCAAACTCATGCCCGAGGAACTCGCCTTGGAGCGCACCCGCCAGGGCACCGCCAGGTTCCTCCCGGACGGCCTCGCCACCGCCGGCCACCACCTGGTGGTGGCCGAGAACGCGTCGGGCGAGACCGTCGGCACCGCCTGGATCGGCCCCGACCCCCGCGCCGAGGCCGGCACCTCCACCTCCGCCTGGCTCTACCACATCCACGTCCTCCCGCCGTTCCGCCGTCAGGGGTACGGCACGGCCGTCCTCGCCGCCGCCGAGCGGCTCGTCGCCCGCGAGGGCATGACGGCGCTCGCGCTGAACGTCTTCGGCGGCAACGAGGCCGCCATCGCCCTGTACCGCCGCAGCGGCTACGGCGTGTCGTCGATGTACCTGAGCAAGGAGGTCCGGGCGTGACGGACCGCTGTGGGGAGTGCGGGGCGCCGGGGTGCGAGGAACTGTTCCACCGGCTGCTCGCGCTGGACCACTCGCGGGCGGAGCCGTGGGGGCCGCTGCACGGGGTGTCGGTGGCCTGCTTCCTGCTGCAGCACCCGAGCCGGCTGGCCGTCGGCGGCGGGGCCCGGGCACGGGCGTTCCTGCGGGCGTACCTCGACGGCGGGCTGCCGGCGGTGAACGGGCTGGTCGGGCGGGCCCGGGCGGCGAACTCGCACCGGGTGAGGGGCCGGGCGCCGGCCGCGGCGGTCGCGCCGGGGACGGGGGCGGAGACGGGGACGGGGGCGGGGGCGGGGGCGCCGCGGGGCGGGTTCGCGGTCACGATCGCGGAGGTCGGCCAGGACAGGACCTTCCCGGCTGCGGGGTTCCCGGAGCGGGTGCGGGCCTGGGCGGCGGCCACCCTCGAGGGATGGGGGCCGGACAGCGCGTAGTCGGCGGCCGGCACCGGGACGGGACCGTGGTCCCATGCGCATGGGGCGGGCACGCGGTGCCATGGAGGGGCGGGTCGACCGGCCTGCGCAATCCCCCTGGAGGACACCATGAGCGCCAGATCGGCCAACCCGGTGGCGGTCGCGCTCAGCCGCTCGCCGGGTCGCGCGGCGGCACCGCGTGCACCCGGGTGCCGCCGCGAAGCCGTCGCCCCCGGGGTCCCCCTGCCGGGCCCAGCTGGTGATCGCCGCCGCCGGAGGGGCGATCGGGCGGCCCGTCAGCCCTCGGGGATCCGCAGTTCACACCAGACGGCCTTGCCCGGTCCCGCCGGATACCAGCCCCAGCGCAGCGCCAGGCGGCCCAGCAGGAACAGCCCGAGGCCGCCGGTCTCGATCGGGCCGTACGGCGTCCGCGGCAGCGGTGGCCGCCGGCTCGCGTCGCTGACCTCGATCCGCAGCAGGCCCGGGCAGCGCACCAGGAGCAGCGAGTCCGGGGCGCCGGTGTGCCGGATGGCGTTGCCGACCAGCTCCGACACCAGCAGGACGGCGTCGGCGACCACCAGGGGGTCGGCCACGTCGGCCAGGAACGCGGCGGTGCAGGAGCGCGCCTCGGAGATCGTGCCCGGCCGGGCGGACAGCGGCAGTCGGCGCGCCCACGGCCACGGGGAGGAGCGCGAGCGGGAGGGCACCCGGACTCCGACCATCCGACCACACCTCCGTCCTCCATCCGGTGCCCCGGGTCTTGCCGGTTTCCGTCCGCCCGCCGCCGACCTCCCGTGACCTCCGTGCCCGATACAGTGCCCGAATCCGTGCCGGATTCAGTGCCCGGGTGCAGTGCCCGGTTCAGTGCCCGAACAGGTGCCGGCTGCGGCGCCGCTGCGGCTCCCGCGGGATCCCGGCGGCCCGGCCGCCCTGTTCGGCGGCGCGCTCCTCCGGGGTCGCCGGTGCCGTCCCGGCCGAGGTGTCGAGCGTCTCCAGCGGCGCTACCGGTTCCACCGGGCGGGCGTCGCGGTACCCGGCGGTCCGGACCGGAGGCCGGACGGCGCGCCGGGACAGCCGCATCAGGGCCAAGCCCAGGCAGAAGAGCAGGGCGAGGGCGACGCCGGAGAGGAAGATGCCGAGGCTGTCGAGCTTCACGAGGTCGTTGCCGAGGATCGTCACCTGGTACTCCGGCCCGCCGGCGAGGTTGTCGGCGATCAGCAGCCCGATGAAGGCGCCGGAGGCCGCCATCAGCAGAAGTCCTAGCAGCATGGGGATTCCCCTTCCGTCCCGGTGTCGGCCGCCCCCCGCTACCAGGCCGCGCCTACCCTGCGGGCTCCGTCCGTAACGTTCCACCGGCCCCGGACGGGCGAGTCGCCGGCCACACCCCGGGCCCCGGTCGAGCCCGGCGCGCGCCCTACTCGACCCGGACGGCGATCAGACAGGTGTCGTCCTCGGTGTCGGCGGGGCTGAGGTCGAGCAACCGGTCCAGGTAGTGCTCGAGGTCCGGCCCCGGGGCCCCGGCCGTGCGGATCAGCTGGTCGACGGAGTCCTCCACCGGCCGGTCCCGCCGTTCGACCAGGCCGTCGGTGTAGAGCAGCAGCACGTCCCCGGTGGACAGGTGCACCCGGTGCTCCTCGTACCGGGCCTCGTCCAGGGCCCCGAGCAGCACCCCGTGCGGCAGCGGCAGCACGTGCGCGCCGTCGCGGCCCAGCCGGATCGGCGGCAGGTGGCCGGCCCGCGCCCAGCGCAGCTCGCCGCCGGCCGGGTCGAGCAGCACGCACACGGCGGTGGCGGTGACCTGCCCCGGTTCCCGCAGCGCCACGGTGTTGGCCCACTCCAGCAGCTGGGCCGGGCCCGCCCCGGTGACGGCCAGACCGCGCAGGGCGTGGCGCAGCGCGACCATCCCGGTGGCGGCGCCGACGCCGTGCCCGGCGACATCCCCGACGGCGAGCAGGACGCGCTTGTCGGGCAGCGGCAGGATGTCGTACCAGTCGCCGCCGACCCGGTCGCGCTTGGCGGCCGGGCGGTAGCGCACGGCGGCCCGCAGGCCGTTCACCCCGAGCGGTGGCGGCGCGGTGGGCAGGATGGCCTGCTGGAGCCGCAGGGCCAGCTGGGCGCGTTCGGCCGACTCCTGCTCGCTGTCGGCCAGGCGCGCCCGGGTGGCGCCGAGGGCGAGCTCGGTCCGGTGCTGGGCGGAGACGTCGTGGTAGGCGCCGCGTAGTGCGGCCAACCGGCCCGCGTCGTCGAGGACGGGCTCGGCGATGACCCGGGTGTAGTGGTAGCTGCCGTCCGGGCGGGCCAGCCGGAACACCGCGGAGGAGGTTCGCAGGCGGTGCCGGACGGTGTCGACCAGGCGCCGCACGGCGGGCTCGTCGTCCGGGTGGACGTGCCGGGCGAGCTGGGCCAGCGGGACGGGCGGCGCTCCGGCGGGTAGGCCGAAGAACTCCCGGAGGCCGGCGCTCCAGCGGATCCGGCCGTGATCGGCGTCCTCCTCGAACCCGGCGACCCGGGCCAGCCGCTGTGCCTGGCGCAGCAGTGCGGTCTGCTCGTCCTCGTCCGGCGGCCGGGTCTCCGCTTCCCAGCCGACCAGCAGCTGCCCGCCGAGCGGGGCGACCGCGAGCCGTACGGTGACGGGCACCGCGAGCGGCCCGTCCCGGAGCACCAGCTGGACGGATCCGCCGGGCAGCGGAACTCCGCTCCGGTGCACCGCCAGCAGCCGCTCGAACAGCCCGGTGGCGCCGGCGACCGGGTAGGCCTCCAGGAACGACGTGCCCTCCAGCGCGTCCCGGGGGCGGCCCAGTGGGTCGCGGAACTGCGCGTTGACCCGCCGGATCGTGAAGTCGGCGAGGTGACCGCCCCTGAGCTCCGGTTCCAGCAGCAGCGCGGGGGTGAGCAGTCCTTCGAGGAGGACGTCGAGGTCCTCGGGCATCGGGGGTTCGCCGGCCGGGCCGAGGAGGGTCGTGCAGAGCTCGGCGAGGGCCCGGAGCTGGCGGCGCTGGGACGGGGTGAGGGCCGGCCCGGGCTCGGGCCAGAGCACCTCCAGCGCGCCGCGCCGTCGGCCCGTCTCCAGCAGTGGCAGGACCGCCCGGACCACTCCGGTCCCGATCGACGGCCCGGCGGCGGTCGGATCGCCGGGCCACAGCTCCGCCGCGCCGCCGACGACCTGCTGGGCCGGGGTGGCGACGCCGGGCGGGACCCGGCTCCAGGCCTCGGCCTCGGCCTCGGCGAATCCGCTGTGCGCGGCGAGCGCGAGCGCGCCGCCGGGCAGGCGTTGCCAGACGGCGAGGGAGCGGACCCCGAGCGAGGCCGTCAGCTGTTCCAGGACGGCCCCGGCGGCCCGCTGCAGGTCGGGCTCGGCGGCGATGGCGGGGGCGACGGGTGGCGACGCGGGCGCCGACCCACCCGCCGTCCCGGGCGCCGACCCACCCGCCGTCCCGGGTGTCGGCGCGCGGGCTGCCTCGAGTTCGACCGCGGGCAGCCCCGTGATGTCGGCCGCCAGGGCCACGACCGGGACGCCGGCCTCGCGGGCCAGCCGGACCAGGTGGGCGGCCGCCTCGGCGGGGAGGACGCCGAGGCGCTCGGACAGGATGCCGGTGGCCAGGTCGACGACGCTACGGATGCGGGCCTCGGCCCGCAGCCGGGCGGCGGCGTCCTGCAGGCGGCGGACCGTCCCGGCGAGGGCCAAGGCGGTGCTCTCCTCGAGCTCGGGCCGGGCGGTCATGGCGCGTCCAGCCAGCGGTGCAACCGGTCGATCAGCCGGGTGGTGTCGACGGGTTTGGTGACGTGATCGTCGGCGCCCGCCGCGAGGCTCTTGTCCTTGTCGCCGGGCATGGCCTTCGCCGTGACGGCGATGACCGGCAGGCGGGCGAAGCGCTCGTCGGCGCGGATGGCGGCGATCGCGGCGTAGCCGTCGAGGCCGGGCATCATGACGTCCATCAGGACGAGGTCGGTCTCGGGGTGGGCGCGCAGCAGTTCGAGCCCGGTCCGGCCGTCGTTGGCGTGCAGCACGGTCAGTCCGTTCTCCTCCAGGACGGAGGCCAGGGCGAAGACGTTGCGCACGTCGTCGTCGACGATCAGGGCGGTCCGCCCGGCGAGCCGCTCGTCGGTGGCCTGGGCGGCGGCCTCGGGGCCGGGGTCGGCCGGGTGGCGGCCGCCGAGCCGCTGGATCACGCGCTCGCGCAGGTCGTCCAGTCCGTGGGTGAGTTCCACTCCTCCCACCGCGACCGCGTCGGACGCGCCGTCGCCCTGGTAGCCGAGGACCGGGGTGGCGTCCCCCAGCACGTCGAGCAGGGCGGGCGCGAGCTGTCCGGAGTGGGCGAGGTCGAGCAGCACGCAGCGGTGCGGCCCGGTGGCGAGGGCAGCCCGCAGCCCCGGTTCGTCCTGGGCGGTGTCGATCCGCACCGCCGGCGCGGCGGCGCCCAGGGACTCGACGGCGGCGCGGGCGAGCAGGGTGAGCAGGCCGGGCGGCTCGGGTTCGACCACCAGGACCCCGGGCGCGCCCGCCCGGCCACCGTGGGGCCGCTCGAGCGCCCCGAGGGGCAGGTAGAACGTGAAGCGGCTGCCCTGCCCGGCGATGGAGGCGACGGTGAGGGTGCCGCCGAGCAGCCGGGCGAGCTCCCGGCTGATCGACAGGCCGAGACCGGTGCCGCCGTAGCGGCGGCTGGTGGTGCCGTCGGCCTGTTGGAAGGCGCCGAAGATGGTGTCCAGCTGGGTGGGGTCGATGCCGATGCCGGTGTCCTCGACGTGGAAGGCCACCGCCGCCCCCGCGCGGCCGAGTTCGGGCGGCAGCTCGGGGCCCTCGACGCACTGGATCCGCAGCTCCACCCGGCCCTTGTCGGTGAACTTGATCGCGTTGGAGAGGAGGTTGCGCAGCACCTGGCGCAGCCGTGCCTGGTCGGTGACGAGTTCGTCCGGCACGGTCCGGTCGACGGTGACCGCGAAGGTGAGGCCCTTCTGGTCGGCGAGGGGCAGGAAGCTGGACTCGACGTACTCCAGCAGTTCGCGAACGGCGAAGGGTTCGGGCGTCAGCTCCATCTTGCCGGCCTCGACCTTGGAGAGGTCGAGGATGTCGTTGATGAGCTGGAGGAGGTCGGTTCCGGCGGAGTGGATGACGCCCGCGTACTCGACCTGCTTGGCGGTGAGGTTGCCGGTGGCGTTCTGGGCGAGCAGTTGGGCGAGGATCAGCAGGCTGTTCAGCGGGGTGCGCAGCTCGTGGCTCATGTTGGCGAGGAACTCGGACTTGTACATCGAGGTCAGGCTCAACTGCCGGGCGCGTTCCTCGAGTTCCTGGCGGGCCTGTTCGATCTCCAGGTTCTTGGCCTCGATGTCGCGGTTGCGGTCGGCGAGCAGCGCGGCCTGTTCCTCCAGTTCCGCGTTGGAGTGGCGGAGTTCCTCCTGCCCGGCCTGCAACTCCTCGGACCTCGCCTGCAGTTCGGCGGTGAGCCGCTGCGACTCGCCGAGCAGTTCGTCGGTGCGCGCGTTGGCCAGCAGGGTGCCGATGTTGACGCCGCAGGCCTCGGTGAACTGCGCCAGGAAGTCACGGTGCACCTCGGTGAAGGGGTGAACGGAGGCGAACTCCAGGACACCGAGCAGCCATTCCTCCAGCGCGATGGGCAGCAGGACGAGCGAGCGGGCGTCGGCGGCCCCGGCGCCGGAGGCGATGACGGCGTAGCCGGGCGGCAGCTCGTCGACCGCGATGATCCGCCGGCTGCGCGCCGCCTGGCCGACCAGGGACTCGCCCAACTTGACCCGCTGGTCGGAGAGTTCGTCCGCCGACCGGCCGTAGGCGCTGATCCGGACCAGTTCGGTGCCGCCGTCGGTCTCCTCGGCCAGGAAGAAGGCGCCGTACTGGGCGTCGACCAGGGGCGTCAGCTCGTCGGTGATCATCTCGGCGACGGCCTGGATGTCCCGGCGGCCCTGGATCGCGGCGGAGAAGCGGGCCAGATTGGTGTTCAGCCAGTCCTGTTCCTGGTTGGCCTGGATGGTCTCGCGCAGCGACTCGACCATGGCGTTGATGTTGTCCTTGAGGTCGGCGACCTCGCCGGAGGCGTCCACGCTGATCGAGCGGGTCAGGTCGCCGGCCGCGACGGCGCTGGTGACCTCGGCGATCGCCCGGACCTGCCGAGTGAGGTTGCCGGCCAGCTCGTTGACGTTCTCGGTGAGCCGCTTCCAGGTGCCGGAGACGCCCTCCACCCGGGCCTGGCCGCCGAGTCGGCCCTCGCTGCCGACCTCGCGGGCCACCCTGGTCACCTCGGCGGCGAAGGAGCTCAGCTGCTCCACCATCGTGTTGACGGTGGTCTTCAGCTCCAGGATCTCCCCGCGGGCGTCGACGTCGATCTTGCGGGTGAGGTCGCCCTCGGCGACGGCGGTGGTCACCTGGGCGATGTTGCGCACCTGGCTGGTGAGGTTGTGCGCCATGAAGTTGACGTTCTCGGTGAGGTCCTTCCACGTCCCGGCGACGTTCGGCACCCGGGCCTGGCCGCCCAGGATGCCCTCGGTGCCGACCTCGCGGGCCACCCTGGTCACCTCGTCGGCGAAGACCGAGAGGGTGTCGACCATGGTGTTGATCGCGGCGGCGAGCGCCGCGACCTCGCCCTTGGCCTCCACGGTGATCTTCTTCGAGAGGTCCCCGCGCGCGACGGCCGTCGCCACCTCGGACATCGAGCGGACCTGGCCGGTGAGGTTGGAGGCCATCACGTTGACGTTGTCGGTGAGGTCCTTCCAGGTGCCGGAGACGCCCCGGACGGTCGCCTGCCCGCCCAGGTTCCCGGCGGTACCGACCTCACGGGCGACCCGGGTGACCTCGTCGGCGAAGGCGGACAGCTGGTCGACCATCGTGTTGAGGGTCTCCTTGAGGTCCAGGATCTCGCCGCGCGCGTCCACCCGGATCTTCTGGGTGAGGTCGCCCGAGGCGACGGCGGTGGCCACCCGCGCGATCGCCCGGACCTGGCCGGTCAGGTTGCCCGCCATCGCGTTCACCGAGTCGGTGAGGTCCAGCCACGTCCCGGTCAGGTCCGGCACCTGGGCCTGCCCGCCGAGCCGGCCCTCCGTGCCGACCTCCCGGGCGACCCTGGTCACCTCCGAGGTGACCCGGGACAGCTGCTCGGACATCCCGTTGAAGACCGTGGCGATCTCCCCCAGTTCCCCCGGCCGGTCCGGGTCCAGCCGGGTGCGGAAGTCTCCGTCGCGGACCGCCGTGAGCCCGGCGAGCAGCTGCCGCAGCGGCTGTTCGGCAAGCCCGTTCTCAGGGTGCTCGTCCATCGGTCCACCGTCCGGATCGCACGGCCGGGCGCCTCCTGGGCACCCCGGCCCGGGGCGGCGGGCCACCGCCCTGCTCCCACTGTGCCACCGGAAGCCCGGCGGTGGCAGCCCCGGTCACCGCGGCGCCGGCTCAGGCGGGGGCGGCGCGCCCGCCTGCCGCTCGGGCGGGGCGACGGCGTGCCCAGCGAGCGTCCGCAGCTCGGCCGCGGTCCGCAGCACGTCGTCCGTCTCCACGGCGAGCCCGGCGAACGGCGCCGGTCGGCGCAATTCCACGCGCAGCACGGCGTGCCGGTGCCCGCGCAGGGCCACGAAGTCCCGTCCGTCCTTGTGCCGCCACACGCCCAGGCAGAGCGCGCCGGGTACGGCCAGCCCGCCCTCCCGGACGCCGTGCAGCGCCCGCCAGCGGTCCGGCTGGATCTCGACCGCCGTGACGGCGTCCAGCGGCACCCGGACCTCCCTGCGGCGGGTCACGATCCGCTCCCACCACGCCAGGCGGACGACCAGGTCGTCACCGTCGATCAGCAGTGCGGCCACGGCCGGCTCCTTCCTCCGCTCCCCCGGCGGCCTCAGCCGGGGACGGTGTCGCGCACTCGGAAGGCGTCGGTGGCACCGGTGAGTTCGAGCATCCGCAGGACCAGCGGCCGGGGGCGGGCCAGCTCGATCCGGCTGCCCTCGTCGAGCGCCCGGGCCTGGGCGCGCAGCAGGGCGTTGAGCCCGGTGGAGTCGCAGAAGTCCAGCCCGGCGCAGTCGATCACGATCACCGTGGCGGGCTCGGCCAGGGCCGGCAGGAGCACCGCGTTCAGCTCGGTGATCGAGTCCAGGTCGAGTTCTCCGTACAACGCGATCACGGTGCCCTCGGCCCACGGTGAGGCCTGAGCGATGAAGGCTCCGGGCGCGCCGAGGCGGCCGTGCGCCAGGCTGTGGTCCTTCGGCTGGCGGCGCGCCATCGTGTTCCTCCTCCAGGTCCCTTCCCGCAGCGACCCCCGCAGCGCGACTATCCACTGCGGGGGCCCGGAAACGCCGGACGGCGGAGCAGTTCGGCCTCAGCCGCAGTCCTCCGCTTCCTCGGCCCAGCCCGGGGCGTCGCGGTCCTCCAGCCGTTCGCGCAGCCGGGTCAGGGTGGCGCTCAGCAGCCGGGAGACGTGCATCTGGGAGACGCCGATGCGCGCCGCGATCTCGGACTGGGTGCAGCCGTCCCAGAAGCGGAGTTTGAGCACGGCCTGTTCGCGCTCGGGCAGTTCGGCGAGCAGGGGGCGCACGGCGGTGCGGAAGTCGGCCAGTTCGATGCCCGGGTCGCAGTCGCCGAGCCGGTCCAGCATGGCGCTGCCGCTCTCGTCGGTGTCCTGCTCGCGCAGCGCGTCCAGCGAGCTGGGGCGGTAGACCCGGCCCGCGACCAGGCCCTCGGTGGTCTGCTCGACGGTCAGGTGGAGGTCATCGGCGATCTCCGCCGGCTGCGGGAGGCGGCCGAGTCGTTGCTCCAGCCGGTCCGAGCCCCGGGCCACCGTCAGGTACAGCTCCTGCATGCTCCGCGGGACGCGCACGGGCCAGGAGGTGTCCCGGAAGTACCTCTTGACCTCGCCCATGATGGTGGGGATCGCGTAGGTGACGAACTCGACGCCGCGCTGCGGGTCGTAGCCGTCGACGGCCTTGATCAGGCCGATCGTGCCCACCTGGAGGATGTCGTCCATGTCCTCGGCCCGGTGCCGGAAGCGGGCGGCGATGAACCGCACCAGCGGCATGTTGAGTTCGATGATCGTGCCGCGCACGTAGCTGTAGGCGGCGCTCTCCCGGGCCAGCCCGGACAGCCGCTCGAACAGCGCGTCGCTCAGTTCGCGCGCCTCGGCCTTCCCCATCGCGCGGAGCTCGGCCTCGGTCGGGCGCGGGGGCAGATCGGACGGCGCCGAAGGCGCGGTCTCCAGGATGCCGGACACGGTGATTCTCCAGGCAGCGCCGCGAATCCGCGGCCGCTGCACGGGGCTTCTACCCGGTATCCGGCGGCCGACTCACCTTTCGCCCGGTTCGTCCGTTTTCCGCGACGGCGCGAACGGCTTTCCGCGACGACGCGGCCGGCGTCAGTGGCCGGGCAGGTCCAGTGGGGACGGCACCTCGAGCCAGACCAGCTTGCCCCCGTCCTCGGGCGCCGCCCCCCAGGCCCGGGCGAGCCGGTTCACCACCCGCAGACCGTGCCCGCCCGGCCGACCCGGATCCGCGTACCAACGCGACGGCTGCGCCGCACCGCGCCCTCGCTGCCCGCGAACACGGGTCGTCCGGTCCGCCCGGCCCCCGGCAGTCCGTCACTCCCCGGTGGGCTCACGGCCCGCCACCTCACTCCGGGTCGGGAGGAGGGGCGTCGGCGGCCTCCGGGGGACCGAGCTCCGCGTCCGGGTCGGGCTGGACCCGCAGCACGGTGTCGGTGCCGGTGACCTCGAACAGCCTGGCCACGATCGGCTGCGGCCGCGCGACTTCGAGGGTCCGCCCGGCCGCGTCCGCGTCGAGCCGGGCGCGCAGCAGGATGTTCAGGCCGGTGGAGTCGCAGAACCGCAGCTCCGCGAGGTCGACCACGATCCGTCGCACGCCGTCGTGCAGCGGTCGCGCCAGCGCGGCGCGCAGCACGTGCGCCGAGTCGTGGTCCAGCTCCCCGGCCACCGTGACGACCCGCGCCGAGGCCCGGTCGTCCACCACGACGTGCAGGCCCCCACTCCGCTGCTCCCCCTCGCTGGGGACCTCGATTGGCCCTGGCATCGTGCGCTCCCGGTCCACTCGGAACGGCAGGGTGCCGTCCCGACCATCATGCCGCGCGGCGCGCCGAAACGCTCGAACGGCCCTCGGACCGAGGGCACGGGATCCCGCCGCGCCGAGGTGTACGAGCCCCCGAGCCGGAGAGACGCTGGGGGCAGGACTTCCACCCGGGAGGGTTCCATGTACAGCAGGGCCACCATCGCGGGCCATCCGGTCCGTCCCATGCTCATCGCCTACCCCGTGGCCGGCTACACCGGCACGCTGGTGGGCTTCGCCGTGTACGCCGCGAACGGCCAGCAGTTCTGGCTCAACTTCGCGATCGCCATGAACACCGCCGGAGTCGGCGGTGCCCTGCTGGCCGCACTGCCGGGCTTCGCCGACTGGCTGCTGGGCATCCCGAAGGACTCCGGCGCCAAGGGCGTCGGGCTCGCCCACGCCGGACTCAACGTGGTCGTGCTGGCACTGTTCGCCATCACCCTGGGCTTCTACGCGGGCCACTGGGACGGCCCGCCGCGCGGCACCGCGCTCGGCCTGGCCCTCGCGTCCGCCGGACTGGTGTGCACCGTCAGCGCCGGCTTCCTCGGCTGGATGCTGGTGCAGAACTACCACATCGGCGTCCGGCTCACCCACTACCAGGAGAGCGACGAGCCCGCGGTGCAGAACATCCGGCCGCTGCGCATCCACCACGACAAGGCCGCCTGAACCCGGCCGTGCGGGAAGTGCCGGCCGCAGGACGAACGAACCGAGGACGACGGAGGCGAGCCCCATGAGCGACCAGGACCCGACCCGTGAGCACGACACGCCCGTGCCGAAGGACCCGCCGGCCCCGGTCGAGACACCCGAGTCCCGGATGGCCGACGACGGTCCGCCGCCCGTGCCCGAGGAGGGGCAGCGCCGGCCGGACGGCCGCCGGGAGTCCGAACTGACCGAACCGGCCCACGAGCCGGAACCGCACGAGACGCCCGACTGAGCCGGCCGTGACGCACCCCGGACACCGTCCCGTGAGCACCCCCCGCCGGGAGACCCGGCCGCACCGGCCCCTGCCGGTGCCACCCCTGCGACGCCTCGGAGCCGGCCGGTGGGCGTGAACGGCCCGGGACGGCCCGCCCGCCGCCCCCGGCCGCTCGGCAGCCGCCCGCCCCGGGTGGCGCTGCGCCGGGCCCGTCCGGCGGCGCCCCCTGAGCACGTCCCGACCGGGCTGCGCACCGCCGCCGGGTACGTCTGGCGGCTGGCGCTGCTCGGCGTGGCCGCGTACCTGGTCGTCGGCGTCCTCGGCGAGCTGCGGCTGCCGGTGATCGCGCTGTTCCTGGCACTGGTGATCACCTCCGTGCTGCGCCCGCTGGTCGATCTGCTCCACCAGGTGATGCCCCGCCCGCTCGCCGTGCTGGTGGCGTTCGTGTGCGCGATCGCTCTGATCGGCGGCGTCCTGGCGCTGGTCGGGACGAACGTCGCCGACCAGTGGAGCGGGATCGGCAACGAGCTGCGCGGCGGTCTCGGCCGGATCGATCACTGGCTCACCCGCGCCCCCTTCCGCCTGCGGCCCGGCACCGTGACGGACCTGCGGGCGAAGATCGGGGCGTTCCTGTCGGCGCACCGCTCGGCCCTGCTGACCACCGCGCTCAGCGGGGCCAGCCGGGCCGTCGAGCTGGCCACCGGGCTGGCGCTCGCGGTGTTCTGCTCGGTGTTCTTCCTGCACTCCGGCGACCGGATGTGGAGCTGGGCGCAGCGCCAGCTACCGGCCGGGGCCCGCCCGATCTGGAGCCGGGCCGGGCGGGCGGCCTGGCACACCTTCGCCGGCTACACCCGCGGGGTGCTGATCGTGGCGGCGAGCAACGCGGTACTGGTCGGCATCGCCCTGGCCATCCTGCGGGTGCCGCTGGTGCTGCCGCTGATGGTGCTGGAGTTCGTCGCGGCGCTGGTGCCGCTGATCGGCTCCCCGATCGCGCTGGCGATCGCCGCGCTGGTGGCGCTGGCCGCGCGCGGGCCGGTGGTCGCGCTGCTGGTGCTCGCGCTGATCGTGATCATCGGCCAGATCGAGGGACACCTGCTGCACCCGCTGGTGCTGGGCTGGTCGGTGCGCATCCACCCGGTGGCGGTGGCGCTGTCGGTGATCGGCGGCGCGGTGCTGGCCGGGGTGCTGGGCGCGCTGGTCGCCGTGCCGGTGGTGTCGGTGGCCTGGGCGGTGCTCACCGAGCTGCGGGACCACGAACCGCCGGAACGGCCGGGCCCACCGGGGTCACGGGGCGATACCCCGGCGGCGGGCGACCACCCGCGCCGTTCCCAGCGCGATCGACGACGCCCAGACCAGGGAGAATCCGGTGAGCACCGCGGGTGAGTGCGCGGTGGCGCTGATCAACAGCAGGGTCCCGGACAGCGCGCCCAGCAGCGAGAACACGAAGACCGGCACCCGGGCGACGGCCCGCAGCAGCCGTCCCGCCAGCCAGCGGGGCCCGTGCCGCATGGTGCGCAGGGCGCGGTCCAGGCGGCGGTCCGTCTGCAGCCCGTTCTCGATCTCCGTGAGGATCCGCAGTTCGCGCCCGGAGAGCCCCGGCCCGTCCATCCGCGCCACCTCCCATCCGGCGGCTGCCCGGCCGGAGGGTCCCGTAACGTCCGGAACGGGTGAGAACCGGTGGCCGGGGTAGCCGCTCCGCGTCGGAAGCGCATCCCCTGGGAGGACGCGATGACCGCGAAAGACGCCCTGGACCGCTATCACCGCCGGCGCGACTTCACCCGGACGGCGGAACCGCGCGGCGAGGACGACGGCCCACCGGGTGAGCAGCCGCGCTTCGTGGTGCAGATCCACGACGCGAGCACCCTGCACTTCGACTTCCGGCTGGAGGCCGACGGCGTGCTGAAGTCCTGGGCCGTCCCGAAGGGCCCGTCCACCGACCCGCACGACAAGCGCCTGGCCGCCCCCACCGAGGACCACCCGCTCGAGTACCGCACCTTCGAGGGCGTCATCCCCGAGGGCGAGTACGGCGCGGGCACGGTGATCGTCTGGGACGAGGGCACCTTCCGCAACCTCACCACCGACCGCGACGGCCACCCGGTGCCGTTCACCGAGGCGCTCGACCACGGCCACGCCTCCTTCCGGCTCGACGGCCACAAGCTGCACGGCGGCTACGCGCTCACCCGGATCCGTACTGGTGGGAATCGGGAGGCCTGGCTGCTGGTCAAGGAGGCCGACGCCCGGGCGTCCGCCCACGGCACGCCCGACCCGTACCGCGCCCGCTCCGCCCGCACCGGCCACACCCTGCGCCAGGTCGCGGCCGGGGCGACGCCCTGAGCCCTCCGGGAGGCCGGGATGACCGCCACCGTGAACGTCCGGGCCGGCCGCCGCACCGTGCCGGTGGACCGCCCGGACAAGGTGCTGTTCCCCGAGGACGGCGTCACCAAGGCCGACCTCGCCCGCTACTACCGGGCCGTCGCCGCCCGCATGCTCCCGCACCTGCGCGGGCGACCGCTGATGCTCGAACGCCACCCGGACGGCATCGAGGACCGCGGGTTCTTCCAGAAGGACGTCCCCGAGCACTTCCCGGACTGGGTGCACCGGGTCGAACTGCCCAAGGAGGGCGGCACGGTGACGTACGCCCTGTGCGAGGACACGGCGACCCTGGTCTACCTCGCCGACCAGGCGTGCACCACCCTGCACCGCTTCCTCTCGCGCAGCGACCGGCCCGACCACCCGGACCGCCTGGTCATCGACCTCGACCCGCCCGGTACCGAGTTCGCCCCGGTGCGCGAGACCGCGCTGCTGCTGCGCGCGCTGCTGGCGGACGAGTTCGAGCTGCCCGCGCTCGCGATGACCACCGGTTCGCGCGGCCTGCACGTCCTCGTCCCGCTGGACCGCCGGGCCCCGTTCGACGAGGTCCGCGCCTTCGCCCGCGACCTCGCCGAGCTGCTGGCCGCCCGCCACCCGGACCGCCTCACCACCGCCGCCCGCAAGGCGGACCGCCACGGCCGCCTCTACCTCGACACCCAGCGCAACGCCTACGCCCAGACCGCCGTCGCCCCCTACGCCGTACGGGCCCTGCCGGGCGCGCCCGTCGCGGCGCCGGTCGCCTGGGCCGACGTCGAGGACTCCTCGCTCACGGCCCGCCAGTGGACCCTCGCCGACGCCGAGAAGCTCATCGCGGACGACCCCTGGCACCCGCTCCCCCGGGGCCGCTCGCTGTCCGCCGCCCGCCGTCGCCTGGCCGTCCTGGACGACTGAGCCAGGCCGCCCGATCGCCCTGGACGACCGAGCCGGTCAGGTCACCGGCCCGGCGGGTAGGTGGACGGTCGTGATCAGGTGGCAGATCTCCCCGCCCGCACCGCGGTAGGCGTGCGGGGCCCCGCTCGGCGAACCCGACACCGTCGAGCACCCGAGGCCCGGCGAGATCGTCTACGCGGACACCACCGGCATCCTGACCCGCCGCTGGAACCACCGCGACGCCCACCGCAGTCGGCTCACCGAGGACTCGGCCCGGGTCGTCTTCGCCCTGGAGACCCTCCGAGCCGACCACGACGGCCACCTCCTCACCACCGCCACCGCGCAGCTGCGCGACCCGCTGGCCCCGCACGCCGACGGCACGGCCGTGCACCGGCTGAGCGCCGCGCAGCCCCTGGCCACCGCCTGAGCACCACCGGTCGGCGCACCGACCCGCGCCCGCTGTCCGGCCTCTTCCAGCAGGTCGTGGTCCTGGCCCGCAGCGTGCTGCTCCACCAGCGGCTGTACGTGATCCCCGGCCGCGGCGGGGACACCACGAGCCGGAGGCCCGGGGCTGTCCCCGGGCCTCCGGCCACCGCGAGCGGTCAGCTCTGACGGAACAGCGCCTGGCTGACCTCATCCGGGCCGTCGAAGCTGTCCACATCGAGCTCGGAGATCTGGTCCACGAGGGTCTCGTCCGCCCCGTTCGAGCGCGCCCTCTCAGCGAGTTCCTCACGGTCGGCGGGGTAGCTGGCGCCCTTCAGGGCCCTCTGGACGTCGTTCGGGTTGATCCGGCTCATCAGCCGTCTCCTTCGGTGGTTGGTGTGGTCGCGGAGCCCGGGCTCGTACCCGGGGCCGCCGGTCGTGTGCGCGGTGCGTCACCAGCCGCACCCAGCGGACTGCTCCTTGGGCAACCCTGCGCCCAACTCGACGCGACCGCACCCGTGAGCCACGGACATTGGGCCACCCGGGTCCAAACGCGGTCAGCGCCCTCGCCCGGTACCGCAGTCGGCCGGGGCGGCGCCGCGGCGGCGGGGAGACACTGGTCGAGGGGGCGGGAGGTGAGCGGGATGTCCGGCTACCGCGCTCTGGTCGGCGAGCTGGCCGATCTCGTCCGGCTGGCGCACTCCGCCCTGCGCGGCGCCACCGCCGTGCTGACCGACCCGGCCACCGCTCCCGAGGCGATCGCGCCCGCGGAGAAGGCCCTGGCCGAGCTGCGCGCCCGGATCGAGGAGGACGCCGCCACGGCGCTCGGCGGGCGGGCCGGGGTGGTCGTGGGCGTCCACGTCGGATGCGAGCTGGAGGCGCTCGGACAGCTGGTGCAGGGGCTGCTGGAGGCGGCCTGGACGCGGCAGGAGCGGGAGCCGTACGGCGATCGGCTGCTGGCCCCGCTGCGCGGGATCGCGCAGGCGGCGCTGGACCTGGTGGCCCGGGCGGCCGACGCGCTGGAGTCCGGCGCGCCCGAGGGCGTCACCCATGTGCTCACCGAGCTGCTAGAGGTCGGCCAGCGGCAGCGGCTGCTGTACGAGCTGCTGCTGCGCGACGAGGCGGCGGACCCGGTCGACGCCGCCGACCTGGTGCTGCTGGCCTGCTGCTACCAGCAGTGCGCCGACCACGCCGGGGCGATCGCCCGCCACGCGGCGCTGTTCGCCCACGCCGGGGCCTGACCGGCCCCAGGCGCCCCCCGGTCGGCCCGTTTGCCCACCCCCTTCGCCCGGTCGGATACTCGTGCGCGGGGCCGTTCACCGCACGGGGCGAGGACACGCGACACGGCGGAGGGAGCCGGTCATGGCATCCAGGGGCTGGCAGTTCTGGGTGGACCGCGGCGGCACCTTCACCGACGTGGTGGCACTGGCCCCGGACGGACGGCTGCTGACCCACAAGCTGCTCTCGCACGACCCGGCCCGCCACCGCGACCCCGCCGTGGCCGGGATCCGCGCCCTACTGCCCCCGGAAGCGCGCATCGACTCGGTCCGGATGGGAACGACGGTGGCCACCAACGCCCTGCTGGAGCGCACCGGGGAGAGGACCGCGCTGGTCATCACCCGCGGATTCGCGGACGCGCTGCGGATCGGCTACCAGAACCGGCCGCAGATCTTCGCCCGTGAGATCACCCTGCCCGAGCCGCTGTACGCCCGGGTGGTCGAGGTGGACGAGCGGATCGCCGCCGACGGCGAGGTGCTGCGCCCGCCCGACCTCGACCGGCTCGCCGAGGAGCTGCGCGACTGCCTGGCGGACGGCATCCGCTCGGTCGCGGTGGTCTGCCTGCACAGCTATCTGCACCCCGCGCACGAGCGCGAGATAGGGCGGCTGGCCGAGCGACTCGGCTTCGACCAGGTGTCGTTGTCCAGCGAGGCGAGCCCGCTGATGAAGCTGGTGCCGCGCGGGGACACCGCCGTGGTCGACGCCTACCTCAACCCCGGCCTGCGCCGCTACGTCCACCGGGTGGCGGACGAACTCGCGGGCGTGCGGCTGATGTTCATGCAGTCCAACGGAGGGCTGGCCGAGGCCGGACACTTCCGCGGCAAGGACGCGATCCTCTCCGGCCCGGCGGGCGGCATCGTCGGCATGGTGCGGATGTCCGAACTGGCCGGGTACGACCGGGTGATCGGCTTCGACATGGGCGGCACCTCCACCGACGTGTCGCACTTCGCGGGCGAGTACGAGCGGGTGGTCACCACCCAGGTCGCCGGGGTGCGGCTGCGGGCGCCGATGCTGGCCATCCACACCGTCGCGGCGGGCGGCGGCTCGGTGCTGCGCTTCGACGGCGAACGGCTGCGGGTCGGGCCGGACTCGGCCGGCGCGGATCCCGGGCCCGCCTGCTACCGGAGTGGCGGCCCGCTGACCGTCACCGACGCCAACCTGCTGCTCGGCCGGATCCAGGCCGAACACTTCCCGCGCGTCTTCGGCCCGGACGGCGACCAGCCGCTCGACCGCGAGCTGATCGTCCGTCGGTTCACCGAACTGGCCGAGGAGATCGGCGACCGCTCGGCCGAGGAGACGGCCGAGGGCTTCCTGCGGATCGCCGTCGGCAACATCGCCAACGCGATCAAGCGCATCTCCGTCCAGCAGGGCCACGACGTCACCCGGTACGCGCTGACCACCTTCGGCGGAGCCGGCGGCCAGGTCGCCTGCCCGGTGGCCGAGGCGCTGGGCATCCGTACCGTGCTGGTCCCGCCGATGGCCGGCGTGCTGTCCGCCCTCGGCATCGGCCTGGCCGACACCACCGTGCTGCGCGAGCACGCCGTCGAACGGCAGCTGGCGGAAGGCGAGATGGCCGCCGTCCGGAAGCGGGCCGACCAGCTGGCGGCGGAGACCACCCACCAGCTGCTCGACCAGGGCATCCCGGAGGAGCGGATCCGGCTGACCCACCGGGCCCGGCTGCGCTACCAGGGCACCGACACCACGATCGGCGTCCCGCTGGGCGAACCGGACGCCATGCGGGACGAGTTCGAGCAGCGGCACCAGGCCACCTACTCCTTCCTGATGGACCGCCCGCTGGTCATCGAGGCCCTCGCAGTCGAAGGCACCGGCCTGACCGAACAGCCGGAACTCGACGCCCTCTCCCCCGCCTCCGGAACCGAGCCGGATACCGTCGACGTCCAGTTGTACATCGGCGGGGAGCGGCGCCAAGTGCCGCTGCTGGAGCGGGAGTCCATGCGCCCGGGCGCCACCGTGACCGGCCCGGCGGTGATCGCCGAGGCCAACGCCACCACCGTCGTGGACGACGGCTGGCGGGCGACCGTGACCGAGGCCGGGCACCTGCTGGTCGAGCAGGTCGAGGCCCGCACCGAGGAGACCGTCACCACCGCCGCCGACCCCGTCCTGCTGGAGGTCTTCAACAACCTCTTCATGGCGATCGCCCAACAGATGGGCGCCCGGCTGGAGTCCACCGCCCAGTCGGTCAACATCAAGGAGCGCCTGGACTTCTCCTGCGCCCTGTTCGACCCGGACGGCAACCTCGTCGCCAACGCCCCGCACATCCCGGTGCACCTCGGCTCGATGGGCACCACCGTCAAGGAGGTGATCCGCCGCCGCGGTCCCGAACTGAGCCCGGGCGACACCTACGCGGTCAACGACCCGTACCACGGCGGCACCCACCTGCCCGACATCACCGTGGTCACCCCGGTCTTCGACGCCGACGGGCAGGACCTCCTGTTCTTCGTCGCCTCCCGCGGCCACCACGCCGAGATCGGCGGCATCACCCCCGGCTCGATGCCCGCCGCCAGCCGTGAGATCGAGGAGGAGGGCGTGCTCTTCGACGACTGGCCGCTGGTGGTGGACGGTCGGCTGCGTGAGGCGGAGACGGTCCGGCTGCTCACCGAGGCGCGGTACCCCTCCCGCGACCCGGACACCAACCTGGCCGACCTGCGCGCCCAGATCGCCGCCAACCGCAAGGGCGTCGACGAGGTCAACGCGATGATCGAGCACTTCGGCCTCGACGTCGTCCAGGCCTACATGCGGCACGTCCAGGACAACGCCGAGCAGGCGGTGCGCCGCGCCGTCGACGGCCTGAGCGACGGCTCGTACCGCTACGAGACCGACTCCGGCGCCGTGATCGCCGTCGAGGTCCGGGTCGACCGCGAGGAGCGCAGCGCCACCATCGACTTCACCGGCACCTCGCCCCAGCTGGACAGCAACCTCAACGCCCCCTCCGCCGTGGTCACCGCCGCCGTCCTGTACGTCTTCCGCACCCTCGTCGCCGACGACATCCCGCTCAACGACGGCTGCCTGCGCCCGCTGCGGATCATCGTCCCGCCCGGCTCGATGCTCGCCCCGACCCACCCCGCCGCCGTCGCCGCGGGCAACGTCGAGACCTCCCAGGCCATCACCGGCGCGCTCTACGCCGCACTCGGCGTCCAGGCCGAGGGCTCCGGCACGATGAACAACCTCAGCTTCGGCAACGAGAACCACCAGTACTACGAGACGATCGCCTCCGGCTCCGGTGCCGGGCCCGGCTTCCACGGCGCCGATGTCGTCCAGACCCACATGACCAACTCCCGCCTCACCGACCCCGAGGTCCTGGAGTGGCGCCTGCCCGTCCTGGTCGAGGAGTTCACCGTCCGCGCCGGCAGCGGCGGCGCGGGCCGCTGGCACGGCGGCGACGGCGCGCTGCGCCGGCTGCGCTTCCGCGAGCCGATGACGGTCAGCCTGCTCTCCGGCCACCGCCGGGTCCCCCCGTACGGCCTGGACGGCGGCTCCCCCGGCGGCCTCGGCGAGAACCGGATCCTGCGCGCCGACGGCGGCGTCGAGGACCTGCCCGGCTGCGGCAGCGCCGACGTCGAGGCGGGGGACGCCCTGGAGATCCGCACACCCGGCGGAGGGGGCTACGGCAGCCGACCCCCACGGACCACGCCCGACGTTATACGTTTAACCCCAAGACCAGCACCGCCCCGAGGAGACCCGACATGGCCGACCACTCCCCCGCCCACCTGCTCGCCGCCATCGAGCTCGGCGCCTCCGCCCGGGCCCACGGCAACCACCCCTTCGGAGCGCTGCTCACCGACCCCGCCGGGAACGTCCTGCTCACCGCCGAGAACACCGTGCTGACCGACCACGACGTCACCGCCCACGCGGAGACCAACCTGGTCCGTCAGGCCTCCCGCACCCTGGCCCCGCACCAACTCGCCGACGCCACCCTCTACTCCAGCACCGAACCGTGCGCGATGTGCGCCGGGGCGATCTACTGGAGCGGCATCCGCCGGGTCGTCTACGCGCTCGCCGCGACCGAACTGAACGCCATCGCGGGCGTGGACCCGGACGAGCCGGTGCTCGAACTGCCGTGCCGCACGGTCTTCGCGGCCGGCGGCAACACGGTGGAGGTGTCCGGGCCGTTCCTCTTCGAGGAGGCCTCCGCGATCCACGTGGGGTACTGGGGGTAGTCGCCGCGCTCCTGGGCGCCTCCCAGCGGGCGCCGCCGATTGCTCCGATGGGGTGCTGCGCCGCTCGCTCGGAGGGAGGATCGCGACGGCCTGCGCGCCCGAGTGGGGCGTTTCGCACTAGGTTGCCCGCTATGGACGGAAACCAGGGCCACGACCCGTCTCCGGACGGCCTGCCGGAGCACGAGGAAAGGGCGCGGACGAGCACGCCCGGGCCGACGCGCGGCGAGCGCGCCGTGCGGGCCGTCGACGGCCGGCTACCGCTGGCCGAGGCGGGCAAGGAACTGCTCCGCAAGGTGTTCCCGGACCACTGGTCGTTCCTGCTGGGCGAGCTGGCGCTGTACAGCTTCGTCATCCTGCTGCTGACCGGGGTCTTCCTCACCTTCTTCTTCATCCCTAGCATGACCGACCTCGACTACCACGGCCCCTACCTGCCGCTGCGCGGAGTGCGGATGTCCGAGGCCTACGCCTCGACCCTGCGGATCAGCTTCGAGGTGCGCGGCGGACTGCTGGTCCGTCAGATCCACCACTGGGCCGCCCTGCTGTTCGTCGCCTCGATCTGCGCCCACCTGCTGCGGGTGTTCTTCACCGGCGCCTTCCGCCGCCCGCGCGAGCTGAACTGGGTGATCGGGGTGACGATGTTCGCCCTCGCCCTGCTGGAGGGGTTCTCCGGCTACTCGCTGCCGGACGACACCCTCTCCGGCACCGGTCTGAGGATCGCCGAGGGCGTCCTGCTCTCCGTGCCGGTGGTCGGCACCTACCTCAGCTTCTTCGCCTTCGGCGGCGAGTTCCCCGGGCACGCGATCATCCCGCGGCTGTTCACCTTGCACATCCTCCTGGTGCCCGGGCTGCTGCTGGCGCTGATCGGGGCCCACCTGACCCTGGTGGTGGTGCTGAAGCACACCCAGTGGGCGGCGCCCGGCCGCACCAACCGCAACGTGGTGGGGCACCCGTTCTTCCCCCAGTTCCTGGCCCGCACCACCGGTCTGGCGTTCACCGTCGGCGGCATCCTGGCGCTGTCCGCGCTGCTCGCGGAGATCAACCCGATCTGGCGCTACAGCGCCTACCGGCCCGACATCGCCGGGGCGGGCGCCCAGCCCGACTGGTACATCGGCTTCATCGAGGGCGCCCTGCGGCTGATGCCGGCCGTCGAGACCGGGGTGCTCGGACACACCATCTCCTGGAACGCCTTCCTGCCCGCGCTGGTGGTGCCCGGGCTGCTGTTCGCGGGGCTGTACGCCTACCCCTTCGTGGAGCGCTGGCTGACCCCGGGCAGCGGCGAGCACCACCTGTGCGACCGGCCCCGCAACAAGCCCGTCCGCACCGGGCTGGGGGCGGCCGGGGTCGCCTTCTACACGGTGCTGCTCGTCGCCGGCGGCAACGACGTGATCGCCTACTACTTCGGGGTCTCGGTCAACTCGCTGACCTGGGGACTGCGGGCGGCGTTCTTCCTGGCGCCGCCGTTCGCCTTCATGCTGACCCGCCGGTTCTGCCTGGCCCTCCAGGCCCGCGACCGCGCCCGGCTGCTGGACGGCGACGAGACCGGCCGGATCGACCAGTCGATCGAGGGCGGTTTCGACGGGCACCACCGGCCGGTGCCGGCCGCCGAGCGGTACGTGATGCTGGTCCGGGACGCGCCGCGGCCGGACGAGCCGCTGCCCGGGGCGCCGCGCACCGAGCGGATCCGGGCGGCGCTCGGCACCTGGTACCACGGCGACCGGGTCGAGCTGCCCGCCACCGAGCAGGAGTCCCGCGCCGTCACGGCCGTCCTCACCGATCCGGTGCACCCCCCGCGGTCGGCCGTCGAGCGGCCCGCGCCCACGGGGGGACGCGGGCCGCTGGGCCGGCTGTTCCGGTGGCTCAGGCCCCGTCGTCGCCGCGGTCGTGGTACTGGAAGATGAAGCCGAACACCGCGAAGCCGAGCAGCACCGTCCCGCAGACGATCAGCCAGAGGGCGTACACCAGGCCCAGCGCGAAGAGCGCCACGCCCACCGCGGTGAGCACCGGGTAGCCGCTGCGGGGCGGGAAGAAGCCCTTCGGCCCGGAGCTCTCGACGATCTCGGCTTCGTCACGGTCCTCGGGCCGTCCGCCGCCCTTCCGCTGGTGCTGGACGAACCAGAACAGCGCGACCAGCGCCGACATCAGGAACGCGACCGTCAGGATCGCCTTGCCGGCGGGCTCCCGGGCCCAGAACCCGTAAACGAGCCCGGTCACCGCGAAGAACAGCGTCATCACGGTGAACAGCCAGCCCTCGGCCTTCATCGCTCCTCCTCCTGTCCGCTCCGGCCGCCCTGGTGCTGTTCGGAATCGCTCGACGACTGCTCCGGTGGCGCCTCCGGGTGGTGCAGGTCGAAGGCCGGCGATTCGGAGCGGATCCGGGGCAGCACCAGGAAGTTGTGGTGCGGGGGCGGGCAGGAGGTGGCCCATTCGAGCGAGCGTCCCCAACCCCACGGGTCGTCCTGGCCGACCCGGGTGCCGTACCGGGTGGTGATCCAGACGTTGTAGAAGAACGGCAGGTTGGAGATCCCGAGCAGGAAGGCCCCGATCGAGGCGACCACGTTGAGCGTGGTGAAGCCGTCCACCGCCAGGTACGTCGCGTAGCGCCGGGGCATGCCCTGGGCGCCCAGCCAGTGCATCACCAGGAAGGTGGTCTGGAAGCCGACGAAGAGGATCCAGAACTGCACCTTGCCGAGCCGCTCGTCGAGCATCTTCCCGGTGATCTTCGGCCACCAGAAGTAGAAGCCCCCGAAGGTCGCGAACACGACCGTCCCGAACAGCACGTAGTGGAGGTGGGCCACCACGAAGTAGCTGTCGGTGACGTGGAAGTCGATCGGCGGCGCGGCCAGCAGCACCCCGCTCAGGCCGCCGAACAGGAAGGTCACCAGGAACCCGATCGACCACAGCATCGGGGTCTCGAAGGACAGCGAGCCGTTCCACATGGTCCCGATCCAGTTGAAGAACTTCACCCCGGTGGGCACCGCGATGAGGAAGGACATCATCGAGAAGAACGGCAGCAGCACCTGCCCGGTGGCGAACATGTGGTGGGCCCACACCGACATCGACAGGGAGGTGATGGCGATGGTCGCGCCGATCATCCCGTAGTAGCCGAACAGCGGCTTGCGGCTGAAGACCGGGATGATCTCGCTGACGATGCCGAAGAACGGCACCGCGACGATGTACACCTCCGGGTGGCCGAAGAACCAGAACAGGTGCTGCCACAGCAGCGCCCCGCCGTTGGCCGGGTCGAAGGCGTGGGCGCCGAACTTGCGGTCCGCCTCCAGCAGCAGCAGGGCGGCGGTGAGCACGGGGAAGGCCAGCAGCACCATGATCGAGGTGAACAGCACGTTCCAGGTGAAGATCGGCATCCGGAACAGCGTCATGCCCGGCGCCCGCAGGCAGGTGATGGTGGTGATGAAGTTGACCGAGCCCAGGATCGTCCCCAGGCCGGCCACCACCAGGCCGAGCGCCCACAGGTCCCCGCCCGTCCCCGGCGAGTGCTCCGGCCCGTTCAGCGGCGCGTAGGCGAACCAGCCGAAGGCGGGCGCCCCGCCGGCGGTGAGGAAGCCGCTCAGCACCATCAGCCCGCCCAGCAGGAAGGCCCAGTAGGTGAAGGCGTTCAGCCGGGGGAAGGCCACGTCGGGGGCGCCGATCTGCAGCGGCATGATCGCGTTGGCGAAGCCGGCGAAGGTCGGGGTGGCGAACAGCAGCAGCATGATCGTGCCGTGCATGGTGAACATCTGGTTGTACTGCAGGTTCGACAGGAACCCGGTGTCGGGGCCCAGCAACTGCGTCCGCATCAGCAGCGCCATCAGGCCCCCCACCAGGAAGAACCCGAAGGCCGTCACCAGGTAGAGGTTGCCGATCACCTTGTGGTCGGTGGTGAACAGCCAGCCCAACAATCTGCTGCCCCGTCGCACCCTGGCCTGGGTGCGCGGCGGCGCGGCGGTGTCGGACGCACTCATGGAACCTCCGTGATGGAGCAGGTGACACCCCCCGGCGGGACCCTAGCGGCGGCCGGACGGCGCGCCCGGGTGCCACGCGGCAGCAATGCGGCCGCGGGCCTCGGCCGGCGTGCGGATCCGCCCGATCCGGGCACACGCTGGTGTGGGCGCACCGCGCCCGCGCAGAGCTGAGAGGAACCCGCCATGGCCGCGAAGATCACCTACCGGCGGATCTACGACGACTCCACGGCGCAGGACGGGCAGCGGGTCCTGGTGGACCGCGTCTGGCCGCGCGGGATGAAGAAGGAGGACGCCCACCTGGACGAGTGGCTGCGCGACGTCGCCCCGTCCACCGCGCTGCGCAAGTGGTACGGCCACGACCCGGAGCGCTTCACCGAGTTCCGCCGCCGTTACCTCAGCGAGCTGCGCGACGACGACCACCAGGAGGCCGCCGGGCACCTGCGCGAGCTCGCCGCCCAGGACAAGCTCACCCTGCTGACCGCCACCAAGGACGTCGACCACAGCCAGGCGGCGGTGCTCGCCGAGTGGCTGGCGAAGAAGAAGCGGTGACCGGTCGGCTTCGCGGGACGGGTGGCACGACATGACGGCGATCGTCATCCTGTTCGAACTGGAACAGGACGAGGCCCTGGGGCCGGACGGCGTGGAGCCGGTGGTGCTCGCGGTGCACGCGGCGGGCGGCGATCCGGACGTGCCCGAGGACCCGCTCCCGCGCACCCTGTGCGGCCTGGACACCGATCCGATGGAGCACACCCACTACCGGCCGACCCACCCGGGCGAGCCCTGGTACCCGCCCGCCATGGCCGACCGGCGCTGCCTCGCCTGTGAGGCGGCCCTGCGGGCACAGTGAGCAGATCCGGGATCAGCCTCGGGCGGTGAAGCGCCGCCGCCCGAGGACCACCGCCACCGTCAACGGCACGGTGGCGACGGCGGCCACCCCGAACAGCAGCTCGAACCGCCCCTGACCGGCCACACCACCGCCCAGCGCGGCACCCAGGGCGCTGCCGACGAACAGCGCCGCGACGTAGCAGGACACCGCCGTCCCCCGCGCCTCCGGCACCACTGAGGTGGCCCAGGCCTGGAGCGTCGAGTGCAGGAACGCCCAGCCCGCGCCGAGCAGCACCGCCACCAGCGCGTACGTCCACACGCCGGGGACCAGCGCCGCCGCCACGTAGCCGGCCAGCACGAAGGCGCCGCCGATCGCGGCCAGGCCGTGCGCCGGGACGCGCCGCGTCAGGACCTTGACGGCACGGGTGAACACCAGCGTCCCCGCGCCGTACAGGGCGGTGATCGCGCCCGCCGCCGCGTCCGAGAGGCCGCGGTGCTGCAGCGCCGGGGCGACGAAGGTCAGTCCGCCGAGCAGCACGGCGCCCTCGACCACACCCAGCGCGGCGACCAGGTACGCGGGCCGGCTGCGCAGCACGGCGCCGAGCTGGGTGGCCAAGCTGCCGGCCGGGGCGCGCTGCGGCTCGGGCACCCGGCGCAGCCCGAGCGCGGCCGCCGCGGCCGCCAGCGCCGGCACCACGAACACCAGACGCCAGTTCAGCCAGTTCGCGACCACCCCGGCGAACAGCGCGGCCAGTCCGCTGCCGAGCCCGAGCGCGGCCATCAGGTCGGCGAGCGCGCCCTGGCGGCGCTCGGGCGCCACCGCGTCGCCGACGAAGCTCAGCGAGGACGGCACCACCGCGCCGAAGGCGAAGCCGGTGACGACCCGCAGGGCGGCGAGCACCGCCAGGTTCGGCGCGGCGGCCGAGGCCAGGCCGGCCAGCGCGGCCACCGCCAGCGCCGTACGGATCACCCGCAGCCGTCCGATCCGGTCGGACAGCACGCCCCAGACCGGCTGTGACAGCCCGTAGGCGAGGGCGTAGCCGCCGGCCACGCCCACCGCGGAGGCCAGCGGGACGTGCAGGGCGGCCGCGACGGTGACCAGGACCGGGCCGATGGCGAAGCGGTCGAAGTTGGCGGTGAACGCGGCGGCGGTGAGCGGGAGCGGCACTCGGTTATCGGGGCGGGCGGAGACCGGTTCGGCCGTGGGAGCGATCGGAGTCATGCGTCCCATCCTCGGGTCGCCGCGGAACCCGCCGGGCCGTCAGGCGCTCACGGATCATCCTGGGAGTGGGAGTAACAGCCTCGTCCGCACCGGGTGGTCATACCCTTGGCCCACCATGAACGATCGTGAAACACAGCGCCGCGCGGCGCTGGGCGCCTTCCTGCGCTCGCGGCGGGAGCGCCTGACCCCGGGCGAGGTCGGTCTGACCGGCGGCCCCCGGCGCAGAACCCCCGGGCTGCGCCGCGAGGAGGTCGCGCTGCTGTCCGGCGTCAGCGTGTCCTGGTACTCCTGGCTGGAGCAGGGGCGGCCGATCGCCGCGTCCGCCCAGGTCCTCGACGCGCTGGCCACCACCCTGCGGCTGACCGCGGCCGAGCGGCGCCACGTCTTCGACCTCGCCGGCGAGAGCGACTCGGCCCCACGCCCGGCGGCCGACGGCTGCCCGGCGGTCGGCGACCACCTGCGGGCCACCGTCGCGGCGCTGAGCCCGACCCCGGCCTGTCTGCTGGACCGGCACTGGGACGTCCTCGCCCACAACGAGACCGAGGCGGCCATCTACGACGGCCTGGACCGCCTCCCGGTCGAGCGGCGCAACATGATCTGGCTCTACTTCGGCTGGCAGCCGATGCGCACCGTGCTGAAGAACTGGGAGGCCGAGTCCTGGGCGGTGCTGGCCCAGTTCCGGGCCTCCGCCGACCGCCACCCCGATGACCCGCGCTTCGCCGAGATCGTCGCGGACGTCTCGACCGCCGACCCGGGGTTCCCCGCCCGCTGGGAACGGCACGACGTGGCCGGCTTCAACCCGGCGCTCAAGCGCTTCGACCACCCGCGGCTCGGACTCCTGACCTTCCGCCAGGCCAAGCTGATCGCGGCCGAGGACCCGGACCTGCACCTGGTCGCCCGGCACCCGGCCGACCCGGCCACCCGCCAGGCCGTGGCGGCGGCCGCCGCGCGGCGGTGACCCTTCAGCCGCGGCCGGGACGTACGGCGGCCAGCAGCACCAGGGCGGCGGTCGGCGCGCTCTCCTCCAGGCGGACCTCGACCATCAGCGGGCGGTCCGCGCTCGCGCTCGCCGCCAGGCGGTCGGGCACGAAGGTGGCGGTGCCGTTGGGGCAGGCCCGGACCGAGCGGCAGCCGGGGGCTGTCAGCGGATTCCCGGAACAGCGCGGACCGCCATCCGGGTATGGACCTGGTCGAAGCGGGCACACGCCGGATTCGTAACCATCCGCTCCTCACGAGAGGGCCGAATCCCATGCTTCTCATCGTCCTCGTCCTGTTGTTGGCGATCGTCCTTGGCGGGGTGGGCTTCGTCGTCCACGCCCTGTGGTGGATCGCGCTCGCCGTACTGGTGCTGTGGATCCTCGGCTTCGTGTTCGCCTCCGGCGGCCGCGGTGGCGGCCGGTGGTACCGATGGTGACGCAACCTCCCCAACCCGCGCGGGGCCGGCCATGACCGGCCCCCGACGGCCGGTCGACCGCGGCTCCGGCTCCGGCTCCGGCTCCGGCTCCGGCTCCGGCTCCGACGACACTGTCGAAGCCGCCCTGCGCGACGAACGCCGCGCCTACGAGCCGGACGGCGAGCAGCCGATCGGCGGATACCTCGCCGTGATGGCCGCCTACCTCGGCGGCACCGGCCTGCTCGCCGCCGTCGCCCGGCGCACCGGGCGGCCGCTGCCCGACCCCGGCCCGTGGGACGTGGTGCTCACCGCCGGCGCGGTGCACCAGCTGTCCCGGCTGCTCGCTAAGGATCCGGTCACCAGTCCGCTGCGGCTGCCCTTCGCCCGCTTCCGGGGCCAGGCCGGTCCGGCCGAACTCGCCGAGGACGTCCGTGGTACGGGTGTGCGCCGCGCCGTCGGCGAACTGATCACCTGCCCGTTCTGCACCGGCCTGTGGGTCGCGACGGGCCTGACCGGCGCCCAGGTGTTCGCACCCGCGGCGACCAGGATCGTCTGCTCGGGGCTCACCGCCCTCACGGTCGCCGACCTGCTGCACTTCCTCCGGGTCGGCCTCCAACAGGCCGTCGACTGACCCCGCCCATCCTCAGCCACGCGGGGTCAGCGCAGCAGCACGGCCAGCAGCTCCGAGACGGTGGGCCCGGCGTCCGCCGGATGGCGCAGCTGCTTCCCGGTGATCACCCGGTAGTGGTTGACCCGCCCCTGGCGCTCGTGGCTGAGGTACCCGCCCTCCTCGAGGTCGACGATGATCCGCTGCACGGCCCGCTCGGTGAGCATGCAGCGGGTGGCGATGTCCCGTACCCGGATGCCGGGGTCGCGGGCGATCTGCACCAGCACGCGGGCGTGGTTGGTGAGGAAGGTCCATCCCGGCCGGTCGATCATGGTCTCAGCCTACGGCCGGTGTTGCGGCCCCGCGGCGGCGCGCCGGGCCGTCGGAGGGGGTGCGGGCACCCCAGGGGTCGACGATCCGGTCCAGTCGTTCCCTCACGTCAGACACCTCCTCGGTCGGGAGGGCGGGCCCGGGGCCGGGCCCGCCCCCGGTTTCAGGACCGTCCGCGGCCGGTGACCAGGTCCCGGGCCCGGTCCACGAGTCCGGCTCCGGGCGCCAGCAGCTTGTTCGCGGGCGGGGTGTCCGGGGCGGACGGGTGGGGCCGGGTCGGCGCCAGCTTCTTCGCGCGCCGGACCTGGTCGCCGAGCTCGTTCAGCGTGTCGGGCGAGCAGGCGCGCTCGAGCGCGGGGAAGAGGTTCTGCTCCTCGTCCGCGACGTGCTGCCTGACCTCGGACACCACCTGGTCCACCAGCATGTCGAACCGGCTGTCGGTGGCCTCCATGCCCTCCAGCTCCTTCAGCAGCCGTTCGACCGCGGCGTGGTCGGAGATCTCCTTGTCCGCGATCGGACCGCCCCCGGGGACGTGCTCGCGCACCGCCGGGTAGAGGTACTCCTCCTCGGCCACCGAGTGGCGCACCAGCTCGATCGTGAACTCGTCCACGAGTTCGCGCCGCCGCGGGGCGCCCGGTGGCAGCGCCTGGACCTCGTCGAACAGGCCCGCCACCTCGCGGTGATCGGTCGTCAACTCGGCGATGACGTTTCCGCCGTGTCCCATGATCCTCACTCCTTCCGGGTCCCCCGCCGACCGGACGTCCGCGGGTCACCGCTCGGCTGCCCGGGACCACCCGGGCGAAACCGGGCGGGGCGCCGCCCTAGCGCGGGCCGCCCGGGGTCAGGAACTCGCGCAGCCGTTCCATCAGCGGGCGTTCGGGCGGCGGCAGCCGGTCGGCGGGGCGTTTGGTCGGGGGCTGGTGGCGCGGCCGGCCGGAGGAGCGGGCCTTGGTCTCGCGGGCGCGGGCGGCCAGGAGGCGCAGTTCGGCCTCGGTGGTGACGGCCCGTACGGCCGGGAACAGCCGGTGCTCCTCCTCGGCGGCGTGCCGGGTGACCTCCTCCGCCAGCCTGGCCACCAGGCGGTCGAAGCTCGGCCCGTCGGCCCGGGTCGGGCGCAGTTCCCCGAGCAGGGCCTCCACCGCGCCGTGGTCGGCGAGTTCGCGCTCCACCACGGCCGGGCCGTCGGTCAGGCGGTCCCGGGCGAGCGGGTAGAGGTGTTGCTCCTCGGCGCGGGTGTGGCGCACCAGCTGGTCGGTCACCTGGTCGGCCAGCTCCTTGCGCTGCGGGTCCCCGCTGGGGAGACCGCTGAGTTCGCTGAAGTGGACCAGAACGGCCTGGTGGTCGGCGGTGAGCTGGTCCAGCAGGTCTTCGTCGTGCTGCACGGGACTTCCTTCCTGGTTGTCGCGGACCGTGCTTGCTGGGGTTCCGGCCTCCTGCGGCCTGCCCTGGTCAGCCCTCCAGCGCGTCGGCGATGCGGTGCAGCACGCCGCCGGCGGTCGGCCGGCGCGGGGCGGTCTCGCGCACGGCCTGCATCCGCTCGCCCAGTTCCCGCAGTTCCGTGCGGCCGAGCGCGGCCCGCACCATCGGGAACCAGTCGGCCTCCTCCTGCTCGATGTGCCGTTCCACGGCGTCGATCAGGACGGCGGTCTTGGCGTCGTAGCCCTCGTCGTCGGGGGTCATCCGGCTGAGCTCCTCGCAGAGCAGGTCGGCGACGTGGTGCTCCTGCTCGGCGCGGTCCATCTCCTCGGCGAGCCCGGGCAGCTCCTGGCGGATCCTGGGATAGACCAGTTCGTCCTCCAGATAGGTGTGGACGGTCAGCTCCTCGACGATCTTCTGGACCGTCCTGTGCCGTGCCCCGTCGTCGCCGTCGGCGAGCCCCCGGTACTCGCGGAACAGGCGGCGTACCTCCTTGTGGTCCTCCCGTAGCAGGACGATGGCATCGTTCGACATCGCTGGTCGCCTCCTCGACGGTTCCCCTCGCCGGTCCGGCGTGTCCCCGCGCGACCCGGCGGCAAACACGGGCCTCCGACGGAACCGCCACCAGCACGAACGCCGCCGTGGGGAGGGCGGCCGGCAGGATTACCGCCGCCGATCCCGGGCAGCCGTCGGATACGTCCCGGCTCCGGATCGACGACCGGGACGGCCAACGTCACATCTGCCGCGGCGACGAGGAGCAGCTCTTCCCCGCCCTTCGGGCGCGCGCCCGACCGGACGCGCTGCGGCGGTGCGAGCGCCGGCTGCGCGAGGCCCGGGCCGGCCCGCGGGGCTCGCGGTGTCCGACGGTCTGGGGGCTTCCGCCGGGCGCCGGGGCGATCACCGCCCTGCGCAACCACCTCGCCGGGCACGACACCACCGGGCAGCGCTCGCCCTGAGCCCCGGCCCCACCCGGCCCGGCCGGCCCGTCCCGATCCCTGATCCGCCCGCCGAGGACCGTTTGCCGCCTCCCACGGCGGCAACCCGCAGGAGTATGGCCTACCTGGGAGAACCCGTACCGACCGTCCCGCAGCCCCGCCCGATCGCCGAGCCCCCGGGCCGGACCGGTCCCTGGCTGTTCGTCCGCCCCGGCGGAGCGGCGGCCGACGGGCCGTCGGGCGCGGTGTTGTTCGGCCGTGACGGCACGCTCCTCCAGAACGTCGCCTGCAACGGCGACCCCGCCATGGTCCATCCGATGGCGGGCGTCCGGGCCGCGCTCTCGGCGCTGCGCGGGGCGGGCTTCGCGCTCGGCGTGCTGAGCAACCAGCCCGCCGTGGCCCGCGGGCTGCTCGGGCGCGGGCAGGTCGAGGCGGTCCAGGCCCGGGCCGAGGCGCTCCTGGGGACGATCGACGTGTGGGCGGTGTGTCCGCACGGATCGCACGACGGCTGCGCCTGCCGCATGCCCGCCCCCGGTCTGGTGATCGCCGCCTGCCGGGCACTCGGCCTGCCGCCCTCGCGCCTCACGGTGGTCGGCTGCGAAGAGACCGTGATCGCCGCCGCGCTCGCGGCCGGCGCCCACGCCATCCGGGTCCCGGGCGCGCCCCGGCCGGTGGCCGATCCGCACCTGCCCTGCACGCTGACGGCCTGCCCGGCGGCCGACGGACCGGCCGAGGCGGCCTACCTGCTGCTACAGCACTGACCCCCGGACTCGAGGACACCCGAAGCTCCAGGACGGAGAAAGCGAGATGAGCAACGCCCCCGAACCGCGATCCGCACCGCGATCCGCACCGCAGACCGAACCGCAGACCCAGCGCGACGCCAAGGACGCGGCACTCGACGCCGTCCGCGCCACCGACCCGGACGGCCCGCTCACCACCGACCAGGGCGTGCGCGTCGACGACACCGACAACTCGCTCGCCGTCGGCGACCGCGGCCCCACCCTGCTGGAGGACTTCCAGCTCCGCGAGAAGCTCACCCACTTCGACCACGAGCGCATCCCCGAGCGGGTGGTGCACGCCCGCGGCGCCGGGGCCTACGGATTCTTCGAACCGTACGAGTCGCTGGCCGAGTTCACCTGCGCCGACTTCCTCCAGCAGGCCGGCCGGCGCACCCCCGTCTTCGTCCGCTTCTCGACCGTGCAGGGCCCGCGCGGCTCCGCCGACACCGTGCGCGACGTGCGCGGCTTTGCCACCAAGTTCTACACCCGGCACGGCAATTACGACCTGGTCGGGAACAACATGCCGGTGTTCTTCATCCAGGACGCGGTCAAGTTCCCCGACTTCGTGCACGCGGTGAAGCCCGAGCCGCAGAATGAGATCCCCACCGGCGCCTCCGCCCACGACACCTTCTGGGACTTCTGCTCGCTCCAGCCGGAGAGCACCCACATGCTGATGTGGCTGATGTCCGACCGGGCCATCCCGCGCAGCTTCCGGATGATGCAGGGCTTCGGCGTGCACACCTTCCGCCTGGTGGACCGGACCGGCCGCGGCACCTTCGTGAAGTTCCACTGGAAGCCGGTGCTCGGCGTCTGCTCCCAGGTGTGGGACGAGGCCCAGCTCACCGCCGGGCGCGATCCCGACTTCCACCGCCGGGACCTGTGGGAGGCGATCGCCGCGGGCGACTTCCCGGAGTACGAGCTGGGCGTCCAACTGATCCCCGAGGAGGACGAGTTCGCCTTCCCCTTCGACCTGCTCGACCCGACCAAGCTGGTCCCGGAGGAGCTCGTGCCGGTGCGCCCGGTCGGGCGGATGGTCCTGGACCGCAACCCGCAGAACTTCTTCGCCGAGACCGAGCAGGCGGCCTTCCACACCGCCAACGTCGTGCCCGGGATCGACTTCACCAACGACCCGCTGCTCCAGGGCCGCAACTTCTCCTACCTGGACACCCAGCTGATCCGCCTGGGCGGTCCCAACTTCGCCCAGCTGCCGGTCAACCGCCCGCTGGCCGAGGTCCGGGTCAACCACCGGGACGGCTACGGCCAGCAGGTGGTGAACCCCGGGACGAGCTACGCGCCGAACTCCCTCGGCGGCGGCTGCCCCGCCACGATGGGTGGCGGCCAGCTGGCCGAGGGGGTGTTCCAGCACTACCAGCAGCGGATCGACGGCGCGGCGATCCGCCGGCGCAGCCCCAGCTTCGACGACCACTACAGCCAGGCCGCGCTGTTCTGGCGCAGCATGGCGGACTGGGAGCAGCGGCACATCACCGCCGGCTTCGCCTTCGAACTCGGCAAGGTCGAGGACCAGGAGGTCCGACGGCGCATGGTGGGCAACCTGGTGCACGTCGACCCGGGCCTGGCCGCGGAGGTGGCCCGCCGGATCGGTGTGCCGGAGCCCGAGGCGGCTCCGGCGGACCGGGCGACGGCCTCGGCCGGCAACGACGTGGCCGGGCCGCGGGTCTCCCCGGCGCTGAGCCTGGAGAACCTGCGCGGGCCGGGCATCCGCACCCGCAAGGTGGCCGTGCTGGCCGCGCCGGGTGTGGACGGCGGCCAGGTGCGGGCCGTCCGCGAGCGGCTCGGCCAGGCCGGCGCCGGCGCCGAGACGCTCGCCGCGCACGGCGGTCACGTGCTGGCGCAGGACGGCGGGCACCTGCCGGTGGACCGCCCGCTGTCCACCACCGCCTCGGTGCTGTACGACGCCCTGGTGGTGCCGGACGGCAGCGATCGCACGCTGCCCGCCGATCCGGACGCCGTCGCCTTCTTCGCCGAGGCGCTGCGGCACGGCAAGCCGGTCGCGGTGCTGGGCTCGGGCGTCGAGCTGTCCCGGGCGGCCGGGTTCGGCGCGCCGGACGGGCTGGCCGGGGTCGCGGTCTGCGCGGACGGTCAGCGGCCCGGTCCGGCGTTCTGGGACGAGTTCACCCGGTTGGTGGAGCACCACCGCTTCCCCTCGCGGTGACCAGCGCGGCGAAGGCCCGTACGACGCGGCGGTGTCCGTACGGGCCTTCGTCGTCACCTGCACCGCTCAGGCGGCGGCCCCGGCGCGGGCGCTCAGGGCGGAGTCGATGCCCCGCAGGAAGTGGTCGAGGTCGCCCGGGTTGCGGGAGGTGACCAGCCGCCAGTCGTTGGCGTCATCGGTGACCAGCGGCTCGTCGGCCCAGGTCGCGCCGGCGTTGGCGAGGTCGGTGCGCAGGGACGGGTAGGAGGTGAGTCGTTTGCCGTAGGCGACGCCCGCCTCGGCCAGCAGCCACGGGCCGTGGCAGATCGCGGCGACGGGACGGCCGGAGGTGGTGAAGGCGAGCACCAGGGCCACCGCCTCCTGGCGCAGCCGCAGGCGGTCCGCGTTGACCGTGCCGCCGGGGATGAGCAGCAGGTCGTAGCCGGAGGGTTCGATCTCGTCGAGGGTGTGGGTCGGCCGCACGGTCTCGCCCGGCTCCTTGTCGTGGACCAGGGTGCGGATGTCGTCCCGGTGCGGGGCCGCGATGTCGGCCTGGACGCCGTTCTCGCGCAGGTGCCGGACGGGGACGAGGAGTTCGTCCTGTTCGACGCCGTAGTTCGTCACGATCGCCAGGACCTTGGTGGGGTGGGTCATCGCTCCTCCTCGGCAGCGTTGGCGGACGTCGGGCGCGGCGGGCCGCGCCCCCGGATGTCGGCGGGTACCCGGCATCCGCGCGGCCATGCCGGATTGGTGGTGCCCGATCCGGGTAGCCGCGCGGCAGCGGCGGGCCGAAGGCACCCGCACCGAACCGGGGGAGGCAGTGGTGAGCATCAGACGACGCTCCTGGGCGGTGGCGATGCGCGGTCGCGCCCGCCACCGCCGGAACGGGCCCGAGGAACCCGACCGGTCCCCGATGGACGGCGGCCTTCCCCCGCGCCTGCGCCCCGCGGGCCCCGACGCACCGGCGGCGGGCCTGGAGGAGCCCGACGAACAGCCCGACCATCCGGAGCCCCCGACGGCCGACCTGGTCGACCCGGCGGCGCCGTGACGCGCGGTACCCAGCCGTGACGCGCGGTACCCAGCCGTCACCGGCTGGTCCCGGGCGCGACCTCGGGATCAGCCGGCGGCTCATCGCAGCGGCGGTCAGTCCAGCGGCTCCGCGCGGACCGGACGACCCAGCGGGAGCGCGGTGGTGATGGACCGCACCTCGCCGTCGGCGTCGATCTCGGCGCGGACGGCTCCGGAGGGGTCCACGTACACCTCGGTGTCCGTGCTGCCGGTCGCGCCGGTGGCGGTGAGCACGAACTCCTGGTAGGGGTCGGCGGCGACCAGGCGGTAGCGCTTCGCGGTCCTCATGGTTCGTCATCCTCCGTGGCTGGTCGGGTCGTTGTGGCTGGTCGGGTCGTTGCGCGGGCGGGCGGGGGTCATGGCTCCTCGTCGTCTCGGTCGGCGCCCGCCAGGTCGCCGTAGCGGGCCTGCCACTCGCGGGCCCGGGCGTTGTGCCACTCCACGCCCCGCGCCGCCTGTTGCAGCGACAGGCCGCTCAGTTGGGCGACCAGGCTGAGCGGGACGGGCTCGTCCTGGCCGGCGAGCGTCCGGCAGACCTTGCCGGCCCACTGCTCCTCGGGGACGAACGGGCGGTCGCGGTAGTGCTCGACCAGTTCGGCCAGGTGCTCCACCGTGCAGGCGGTGAGCACCCGTCTGCCGTCCAGCCCCGGATCGCTCGGGTGCAGCGCGGAGGAGTCCGGCACCAGCGCGCTGAGCAGCTCCGGGCCGGCGACGACCTGGCCGCACTGGTCGCACAGGTCGAACGCTTCCGTGTCGTCGGCGGCCCAGTCGTCCGCCGGGTGTCCGAAGTCCTCCATGCCGCGCGCCTACCCCGCACCGGCCCGGCAAACCCGCCGGTACGGGCGGTGGCGGCCGGGTAGGCGCGTCAGCGGTCCCGGTCGACCGGGCCGCACAGGGCACAGGGAGGAATCTCAATGAACGGATCATCACCCGAACGGCCGCTGCACGACATGGGCGGCGCGATCGGCCCGGCGGACACCGCCGGGACGCAGCCCGCCGAGGAGCGGGGCGACGGCCCGGAGCGCCGTCCGTCGCCGATCGGCAAGAGCGGGACGCCGAACGTGGCCGGGAGCGACGAGCAGCAGCCCGAGGTCGCCGAGGGCCCGGTGCCGGGCGTCCAGCCCGGTGAGGACCACGCGGGACCGGCGCGCCGGCCGCCGACCTCGGTCGATCCGCCGCCCTCGGCGGGTCCGCCCACCGGAACGAGCCGGGCCGACCCGGGGGACGCCGGGGAGCCGGTGCCCGAGACGGAGGAACCGCTCCCGGAGCCCGAGCGGGGCCACCACGATCCGGGCGCCGAGCCGGAGGACGAGGGCATCCCCGACCTCCAGGACGGCTCCCCCGCCCGCGAGTGGTCGCAGGACCCGCAGATCCAGGCCGTCCCCGGGGACACCCCGGTGGCCGCCGAGTCCCACGGCACCACCGGGGCCGAGCAGGCCGAGGGGGAATCGCTGGAGGACCGGCTCGCCCAGGAGGAGCCGGAGACCGACGAGCGGACGGCCGTGGCCGGCCCGCCGGAGGACGCCGCCGGCCGGCTCGACCTCCCGGACCGGCACACCGACCTGCAGGGCGAGGCCCCCGGTGACACGGCGGGCCTGTCGGCCGAGGAGGAGGCGGTGCGGATCCGCTCCGACCGGGGCTGACGGCGCGGCACGGGTGCGGCCCCGCTCGCGAGGAGCGGGGCCGCACCGGTGTGTGGGGATCAGCCCGGGCTGATCCGGCCGCGCCAGCCGCCCTCCGCCCGGCCGCGTTCCTCGATGAACTCCTTGAAGCGCTTCAGGTCACCCTTCACCCGCCGGTCGACCACGCCCAGCACGTCGGCGGTCTTCTCGGCCATGCCCTCCGGCCGGAAGTCGATGGCCATGTTGATTCGGGTGTGCAGGTCGTCCAGCCGCTGGAAGGTCACCACGCCCTTCTGCTCCACGTCGCCGTCCGTGGTCCGCCAGGCGATCCGCTCGTCGGGCTGCTGGTCGACGATCTCGGTGTCGAACTCCCGACTGACCCCACCGATGCTGGTGCGCCAGTGGTTGTGGCGGTCGTCGATCTGGGTCACCGCGTCGACGCCCTCCATGAAGCGGGGGAACTCCTCGAACAGCGTCCACTGGTTGTAGGCGGCGTGCAGCGGGACCTCGACGTCAACGGACTCCTTCACCATGCTCATCTGGGGCCTCCTCGGGTCTCCCGGCCGGGTCCGTCCCGGCCGACCGCGCGTGTGCCCGTCTCCCAACGGCGTAACCATCCCACCGGACTCGGCCCGGTGGCCGAGCGGGGTGTCCCGGGGTTGCATGGGGGGACCGAGCCCCGAGACCCCGGAGGTCGCCGTGTACGAGATGTGGGCCGAGCACGACCCGGCGGTGTCGCCGCCCGCCGTGGTGTGGCACGTGGTGGCGAAGGACGACGCGACGGCGTCGCTGTGCGGGCGGTTCCTCGAACCGTCCCAACGGGTGGTACCGGCCGCCGACGGCACCGGCGCGGCGGTACCGGACCGGTACTGCGACCCCTGCCTGGTGACCGTCCGCGAGGCCCTCGCGGCCAGCGGTCGCTGACCCCCCGGCCGACGGGCCGCAGGGCGCGTCAGGCCAGTACGACGATCATGCCGACCAGCATGGCGGAGACCGCCAGCGCCAGTAGCACGATCACGACGGCGGGCCAGGGCCCCCAGGCCCGCCGTACTTCCACGGGCTCCGGGTGCGAGATGCCGGAGATTCCACCCTCGGCCGGTGGGGTGTCCCCGCCGGGCAGTGCGCCGTGTTCGTCCAGCGCCGGGGTGCGGTCGGGATCGGGATCGGGTGTGGTCATGATGTCGTCCCAAGTCGAAGTGGCTCCGACACCCGGCGGCTGCCCCGGGCCGCCGCTCGGAAACACCACCGTTCCCGCGAACCCGGTCCCCGGTCCGTCGACCGCTACCGGCCGTCCGCCGCGAGCCGGTGGACCACGGTGTCGAGGTCCGTGCCCAGCCGCTGGGCTGCCCGGGCGAGCAGGATCAGCGCGGTGTGCGGGGGCACCCCGAGCCGCTCCATGGTGACGCCGATGGCCGGACCGATGGCGTGCCGGCGGTCGAGCAGGTCGGCGACCGTCCGGGCCAGGGCCGCGCGGTCCAGCGCGACCGAGGCCTGCAGGGCGAGGACGGAGACCAGCGCGCTCGCCGGGGTGCCGGGTTCCACCGGCGTCCGCAGGTAGACGCTGAAGGCGGTGCACCCGTGCGGCAGGGTACGCAGGTGCTCGGTGGCCACGGCGCGCACCCCGCAGCGACGGGCCCGGTCCGCGAACCGCCCGGGGCGGCCCGGGTCGAGCCGGACCAGCAGCTGCCCCTCGCCCTGGCGGCGGATCCGGGCGAGCGGCCCGGCGCCCGCCTCGCCCTGGGCCCGTTCCAGCGCCAGCAACTGCGGGGAGCCGGCGGCCAGCGTCTCGACGGTGCCGTCGTCGTGCCAGGTGCTCACCGCGGCGCCGACGCTGCCGGGCACGGCGACCCTGGTCAGCTGGAGGACGTCCGGCAGGGTCGACAACGTCCGGTGCCGTTCCCGCTCCCGCTCGGCGAGTTCGCCGAGTTCGGCCAGCAGCGCCCCGTGGTCCCGGTCGGCGACCGGCCCGGTCGCCACGGCGGCGCCGTCGACGGGCCCCCGACGGCCCGGGGCCAGCAGGGCGCGGGCCACCGCGACGGCGCGGGCGGCGTCCGTCTCGCCGGTGTAGACGGCGATGGTGTAGCAGACGTCGCGCAGGCGCTGCTGGGCTTCGGGCGAGCGCAGCTCCGACAGGGCGTCGTACTCCGCGACCAGTCGGCCGAGCGCCGTGACATCCACCATGGGCATGAGAACCTCCGGACGTGTCCGGACAGTATGCAACCGATCACGCCGGGGAACCGCACCCCGGCCGGGGGCCGTTCGGGTCAGCCGGCCAGGGCTTGTCCGGCGATTCGCACCCGGCGGGAATCGTTACTCTCGGCCACTGCAGCCGAATCGGGGTGAGGAATCCCCGCAAGCCCGCACGAATCGGAATTCGCGACGAACCCGCAGGTCGGAGCCATGTTCCGGGGGCAAGAACTCCGGTGCGCGGGACGTCCCGTGGCCGCTACGATCCTCACTCGTCGTACACCCGTTCACCATGCACAGACCGCGCGCCGCCCTGTCGTCGCGCCCAGGGGGAGGACCATCGCATGGGCGCGCCCCAGCGTTCCACCGCCATGAGCACATCCGGCCGCGCCGTCACGGCCGTGGCCCTGCTCGCCGGCTTCTACCTGCTCGCCCTCGGCATCCTCGCGGGCCTGCTGGCCCTCGACGTCGCCCTGTACCAGGAGCTGGGCCACTTCGGCCCGGGGCTGCTCAAGATCTGGGCCCTGAGCGTCGCGATCGGCTACCCGGTGGTCCGGGTGGTGTTCCTGACCCGCCGCCGCGAGCACGACGGCGAGCTGCCCGGCGTGGTGCTCACCCGCGAGCGGCAGCCCGCCGTGTGGGCCATGGTCGACCGGATCGCCGAGCGGACCGGCGTCCGCGGACCGGCCGAGATCCGGCTGGTGCCCCAGGTCAACGCAGGCGTGTTCGAGGAGACCAGGCTGCTCGGCCTGATTCCCGGCAAGCGTCACCTGGTCATCGGTGCCCCGCTGCTGCTCGGCCTCACCGAGGGCGAGCTGGAGTCCGTACTGGCCCACGAGTTCGGCCACTACAGCAACCGGGACGTCAAGCTGGCCGCCGTCACCGTCGCCGGCCGCCGCGCCCTCCTGCACACCATCGGCGGGCTGCACCAGCGCGCCGACCAGCACCAGGCCGAGGAGGCCGCCAAGCTCGCCGCCAAGGCCGAGAAGCGGCTCGCCAAGGGCCGCAAGCCGTCCCGGGAGCAGGCGACCGGCGGCGTCGACCGGGTCCTCGCCAAGCTCTTCGCGCTCTACGCCAAGCTGTACTTCCGGATCTCCGAGGCGGTCGGCCGCCGCCAGGAGTACGCGGCCGACCAGGTCGCCGCCCGGCTCGCCGGCCGCGACGCCACCGCCTCGGCGCTGCGCAAGATGCCGACGCTGGTCGCCGCCCAGGACTTCTACCTCAGCCGCTACGCCACCATCGGCTGGGACGCCGGCCTGCTCCCGCCGCCCGGCCAGGTCTACGGCGGCCTGCTCCACCTGCTGAGCGACCCCAAGCGCCGGGCGGAGCTCGCCGAGCACGCGCTGGACCTGCCCGAGGAGGCTCCCGACCCCTACGACTCGCACCCTCCGATCCGGCTGCGGGTCGCCGCGATCGAGGAGCTGCCCGACGACGGGCGCGGCCCCGGCGCCGCCGGCCCCGCCCTCGCGCTGCTGCACGACGCGGAGCGGGTGCTCACCGAGCTGGAGGTCGTCACGCTGGTCCCCGAGGCGGCCGGCAAGCAGCGGGTCGAATGGGCCGAACTGGTCCGCACGGCGATGCTGACCCACGCCCGCGAGGCCTCCGCCCCGGCCCACCGGGCCCTGACCGGGCTGGGCCTGCCCGCCACCGTCCACGGACTGCTCGACGCCGTCGACGCCGGCCGGGCCTGGGAGTTCACCGACCGGCTGCCCAAGAGCGAGCAGGCCGCCGCCGCGACCGGCCGGGCCGCCCGCGAGTTCGCCCGCCCGATGCTGCGCGAGGAGCTGGCGCACGCCGTCGTCACCGCGCTGGCCGAGGCCGGCCTGGCCGGCTGGGAGCTGTCCTGGGCCGGGCCCGCCGAGCTCCGGCTGCCGGACGGGATCGAGGAGGGCTTCGACGCGGCCCTGGACGCCGCCTGCGCCGACACCCCGGACACCGCGCCGCTGCGCGCGCTGCTCACCGGGGCCGGCCTCCCCGCGCCCGTCGCCCGCGCCGTCTGACCGGCCCGGCGGACCGACCACCACGCCACGGAAGGAACACCCTTGATCGGCATCATCGTGCTGGCCGTCGTCGGCCTCGTCCTGCTGTTCCCGGTCGTCATGACCCGGCTGGCCAAGCGGAAGCTGGCCCAGCTGGAGCGGGCCAAGGCCACCATCGCGAAGCACGAGGCGCGGCTCGCCGAGGAGGACCGGGCGAAGCACACCATCGTCCCGTCCGAGCACGGACTGCTGCCCGCCAGCGAGATGGTCCTGGACGGCGAGCCCGGCCCCGAGGAGGCCGCCGCGCTCGCCGCCGCCAAGGCCGGCGACTGGCAGCCGGCCGCCGCCCACCTCGGCGCGGACGTCTCGGCCGACGTGCGCTGGAAGCGGCAGCGCGAGCTGGCCCAGCTGGCGGCCGAGGACGACACCTGGCTGCGCGCCTGGCGCGCGGAGCGGCCGCAGGATCCGGTCGCCGCCCTGGTCCACGCGGACGCCCTGGTCTACCTGGCCTGGAACATCCGCACCGGCGCCCGGGCCAGCCAGGTCACCCGCGAGCAGTTCGAGAGCTTCCGCCGGGTCCTGCTGGAGGCCGAGCAGGCCGCCGTGGCGGCCGCCGCCCTCGCCCCCGACGACGACCCCAACCCGTGGGTCGCCCAGATCCCCGTCGCGATGGGCCTCAACTGGTCCAACGACCGCTTCCGGGAGCTCTGGGGCGAGCTCACCAAGCGCGAGCCGCACCACTGGGCGGCGCACAACCGGGCGCTGCAGTACTGGTGCGACAAGTGGCACGGCAGCCACGAGCTGATGCACGGCTTCATCGACGAGGCGATCGCCGCCGCACCGGCCGGCAGCCTGCTCACCCCGATCAAGCTGGAGGCCTACTTCGAGCAGTTCGCCCAGGACCGGGAGAAGCCCACCGCCTGGAAGCGGCCGGAGGTCGGCGCCGCCCTGGACGCCGCCCTCGCCGACCTCGCGGCCGCCGACCCGGACCACCCCCGGATGGAGTACACCCGCGGCTGGCTCGCCTACGCCCTGACCAAGGCCGGGCGCCCGACCGAGGCGCTGGAGCAGTACCGTGCGCTCGGCCGGGTCATCCCCCAGCCGTTCACCAACTTCAACGACCCCCGGCAGGCCTTCATCGGTCTGCGGGTCGACGCCGTCCAGGGCGCCGTCGCGCAGGCCGGGAAGAAGGCCTGACCCGGCGCCCGGCGGAAACCCGTGGCCCCCACTCCCGATCGAGCGGAGTGGGGGCCACGGGGCGTTTCCGGTCAGCCCGCCACCGGGCCGACACCGGGGCCGGCAGCGGGTTTGGCCGCGCCGACTCGGGCTAGCCGCCCGGTATGAACGCCTCAGCTCTGCACACCCACCGCTGGTCCCGTCGGCTGCGCCGCGCCCTGGAGGCGCCCGCGCACTGGGAGGTGCTGGACGCCCCGGCCGGGCCGCTCGCCGACGCGGTCGAGGCCCTTCCGCTGGGCCTGTCCCGGGACGCCCTGCGCGGGGTGTGGCTGGGCCACCCGCTGCACCCCGCGCTGGTCCAGCTGCCGATCGGCTGCTGGACGTCGGCGGGACTGCTGGACCTCGCACCGGGCCGGAGCCGTTCGGCCGACGCCCTGGTGGCGGCGGGCCTGCTGTCCGCCGGGCCGGCCGCGCTGGCGGGCTGGGTGGACTGGGCCCGGCTCGACCCGCCGCGGCGGCGCACCGGCCTGGTGCACGCGCTCGCCAACACCGGCGGCGTGCTGCTGTACGCCGGATCCCTACTGGCCCGGTGCCGGGGGCGCCGCAGCCGCGGCCGGCTGCTCGGCCTGGCCGGGATGGCCGCCGTGACCACCGGCGGGGTGCTCGGCGGACACCTGGCCTACCGGCAGGCCGCCGGGCCCGACCGGGCCGCCGCGGTCCCCCGGCTGGCGCCGGCGGACTGGGCCGCGCTCGGCGCGGTCGAGGACTTCCCCGTCGGACAGCCGGTCCGCCGCAGGGCCGGCGAACTCGCCGTGGTCGTCGTGCGCGAGGGGGACCGCTGCCACGTGCTCGCGGAGCGCTGCGCCCACCTCTCCGGCCCGCTCTCGGAGGGCACCGTCGTCGACGGCTGCCTGCGCTGCCCCTGGCACGGCAGCGAGTTCCGGCTGAGGGACGGCGAGGTGGTCAGCGGCCCCGCCACCGCACCGCAGCCGGTACTGGAGACCCGGGTGCTCTCGGGGCACCTGGAGGTACGGCTGCCAGGGGCCGGTTGACCGGCCGTCACCGGTCGCGTTTCGCCCGGGCCTGACGGACACCCACCCATTGGAGGTGCCGACACCATGACGGTCGACACGATCACCTCCCGGCTGCTCGCCGAGCACGGCCGGACGTACGCCGAAGAGGCCGGCATCACCCTGCGGGACAAGCCCTCGCCGCTGTACCGGCTGCTGGTCCTGACCGTCCTGTGCTCGATCCGGATCAGCGCCGAGACCGCCACCAAGGCCGCCCGGGAGCTGTCCGCCGCCGGGTACCGCACGCCCCGCGCGATGGCCGACTCCAGCTGGCAGGACCGGGTGGACGCGCTCGGCCGGGCCCACTACGTCCGGTACGACGAGAGCACCGCGACCGCGCTCGGCGAAGGGGCGGAGCTCCTGCTCGACCGCTGGCACGGCGACCTGCGCAGGCTGCGCGACGAGGCCGACGGCGACCCGGGCTCGCTGCGGGAGCTGCTGCAGGAGGTCCCGCGGATCGGGCCGGTCGGCGCGGACATCTTCTGCCGGGAGGTCCAGACGGTGTGGCCGTGGCTGCGCCCGTACTTCGACGAGCGGGCGTGCGGGGCGGCCGAGGAGCTCGGGCTGCCGCACACCCCGCGCGGCCTGGGCGGCCTCGTCCCGCCGAAGGACCACGCCCGGTTGGCCGCCGCCCTGGTCCGGGTCAGCCTGTCCAAGGGGGCGCTGGAGGAACTGCAAGCCGCTTGAGCGCGAGCCCGTCCGTTCCCTGACCTCCCCGCGGCTCCTTCAGCCGCCGGGCGCTGCTCCCCTCGCATGAAGCCGCCGCCGCGTCGCCACCCGGATGCACCACGAACTGACGATGTGTCACCACCATGGGCCCTTCGGGCCGGACCACAGCGTCCACGGCAAACCGGAGACCAGGCGGAGCACATGACGCGACTCAGTTCACCGACGCACCGGACAGACGGAGGAGTGAGAGGAGGGCGGACGCTGCTCCGGCTGAAGGCGGGGCCGGCGGCCGCGGCGGGCCTGCTGCTGCTCGGCTTCGCGACACCGGCGCGGGCCGTCGAGACCACCGTGTCGGTCAACAACAAGCGCACCGGGTGGGACGCGAACGAGCCGAACCTCTCCCCCGCCCAGGTGTCCTCGTCGAACTTCGGGCAGCGCTGGTCCACCGCGGTGAACGGCGCGGTGCTGGCCCAGCCGCTGGCCACCGGCACGAACGTGATCGCGGCGACCGAGAACAACGACGCCTTCGGCCTCGACCCCGCCACCGGGAGGACCAACTGGAGCCAGCACCTCGGCGCGGCGTGGCCCACCTCGACCGTCAGCTGCAACGACCCCGCCGCCCACACCGGGATCACCGGCACACCGGTGTACGACCCGTCGTCCAACACCGTCTACCTCACCAGCAAGGTCAACGACGGCCCCGACGTCGACCACCCGCACTGGTACATGCACGCGCTGGACGCCTCCACCGGCGCCGAGCGAACGGGCTGGCCGGTGACCATCCAGGGCACGCCGACCAACAGCCCGAGCCACCCGTTCAACGCCAAGACCGCCGCGCAGCGCCCCGGTCTGCTGCTGATGAACGGCTCCGTGTACGCGGCCTTCGCCTCCTACTGCGACACCGGCCCGTACGTCGGCCAGGTCGTCGGCGTGAACGCCTCCACCCGCAAGGTCACCCTGTGGTCCACCGAGGCCGGCTCCGACTCCATGGAGGCCGGCATCTGGCAGAGCGGCGGCGGGCTGGTCTCGGACGGCTCCGGCCGGATCTTCCTCGCCACCGGCAACGGAGCCGGCACGGGCGCCTCGCCGAGCCCCGGCCCCGGCAACCGGCCTCCCGGGCACCTCGGTGAGTCGGTGGTCCGGCTGGGTGTGAACAGCGACGGCAGCCTCAGCGCCAGGGACTTCTTCAGCCCCACCGACAACCGGACCTTGGACAAGAACGACACCGATCTCGGCTCCGGCGGCCCGATGGCGCTGCCGTCCGGTTTCGGCACCGCCGCGCATCCGCACCTGCTGGTCCAGGTCGGCAAGGACGGCCGGGTCTTCCTGCTGGACCGGGACAACCTCGGCGGCATGGGCCAGGGCCCGAACGGCACCGACAACCCGGTCAGCATGGCCGGCCCCTTCGAGGGCGTCTGGGGCCACCCCTCCGTCTTCGGCGGTGGCGGCGGCTACGTCTACACGGTGGCCACCGACACCGGCAACGGCCGCTCCCCGCTGCGCGCGCTCAAGTACAGCGTGAACGGCGCCGGTGTCCCGGTCCTGAGCAGCATCGGCACCAGCAACGAGGGCTTCGGCTACGGCTCCGGGTCCCCGGCGGTCACCTCCTACGGGCCGAACCCCAAGTCCGCGCTGGTCTGGGCGGTGTGGTCCGGCTCCGGTGCGGGCGGCGTCGGCGGCGAGCTGCGGGTCTACGACGCGGTGCCCGTCAACGGCGTCATGCACCTGCGCCGCTCCTTCCCGATCGGCACGGCGGCCAAGTTCGTGGTCCCCGCGACCGACGACGGCCGGGTCTTCGTCGGGACCAGGGACGGCCACCTGGTGGCCTTCGGCAGCCAGTAGAGCGCCCACGCGAACCGGGGTGTGCCCGACCGCTCGGCGGTCGGGCACATCCGTGTCCGGTCGGGTCAGAGTTCGATCAGCATGCCGTCCTCGGCGACCGCGGCGCCCGCCGCCGCCAGATCCGCCGCCCGGGGCGGGTCGCGACGGGCGAGCGGGTTGGTGTTGTTGAGGTGGGTGTAGAGGTAGCGGGGGCCGGGTCGGCGGGCGAGGTGCGGGAGCGAGTCCCGCACCGCGAGGTGGCCCATGCCGGGCGAGCGGCGGGCGCCGCCGGTCCGCTCGGCGAGTTCGTCGGCCGTGGAGAAGGTGCCGTCGAGCAGGACCAGGTCCGCCCCGGCCACCGCGCGGTCCATGGCCGGCGTCCACTCGGCCAGCCCCGGGGCGTACACGGCGCACGCGGCGCCGTCCGCCGCGGTGAACCGGTAGCCGGTCACCCAGTCCGTACGGTCCGGCCGGCCCTCGCCGGGTAGGTCGGCCGCGTACCGGGGGCGCTTGCCGCCGAGCGCGAAGGCTTCCGCGCGCAGCCCGCCGGCGAGCTCCACGGGCTCGCCCGGGGTGACGGTGTGCCAGTGGGCTCCGGTGTAGGACGCGAGCAACGGGCCCACGGGGAAGGCCTGGTGGAGCGCGCGGCGCACCGGCTCGGTGGCGTGCACGGTCAGCCGGTCGGCCTCGCGCAGGGTCAGCAGGCCCAGGGTGTGGTCGAGTTCGCCGCTGGTCAGCAGGACGCCGCGCAGCGGGGTGTCCCGGGTGCCCGGGGCGGGGGCGAGTTCGGGTGCCGCGAGCAGCTGGGTCCGCAGGTCCGGGGAGGCGTTGACCAGGTACCAGGCCCGGCCGTCGCCGCTGACCGCCAGGCAGTCCTGGCTGCGTTCGGCACCGCTGCGGCGGGCGGCGGCGCACTCGGCGCAGCCGCAGTTCCACTGCGGCAGGCCGCCGCCCGCGGCGGTCCCGAGGACCCTGATCTTCACCTGATTCCTCCCGTACTCGGGCTTCGGCGGGAGGGGCCTTCAGCGGTAGCGCCGGGGCACCGGGGTCGGCGTCTCGGCCGGGACCGGCTCGGTGACCAGGTGGCGGTGCGGCGAGAGCCGGCAGGCCGGGTCGGTCACCGCCGGATCGCCGGTGAACTGGTAGGCCTGGCAGCGGCAGCCGCCGTGGTCCAACTCGCGCAGGGCGCAGCTGCGGCACGGCTCCGGCATCCAGTCGGTGCCCCGGAACCGGTTGAACGCGGGCGAGTCGTGCCAGCTCGCCGCGAGTCCGTCGGTGACCGCGTTGGGGACCGTCAGGCCGGGCAGCTGCGCGGCGGCGAGGCAGGGCAGGACGTCGCCGTTGGGGGCGACCGCCAGCTGCTCGCGTCCCCAGCCGTTCATGCAGGGCTTGACGGTGCCGCCGTGCAGGTCGGCGGGGACGTACCCGATCTCGACCCGCTCACCGTGGCGCTCCCGGGCGGCGGCGACGTCCCGTTCGGCCTGCCGGACCTGCTCCTCGTCGGGGACGAGGTGGGCGCGGTTGCGCCAGGCCCAGCCGTAGTACTGGACGTGGGCGAGCTCGACCCGGTCGGCGCCCAGTTCGACCGCCTGGTCGGCGAGGGCGCCGAGCCGGGCCAGGTTGCCGCGGTGCAGCACGGCGTTGACGGTCAGCGGCAGGCCGGCGGAGGTGAACTGCCGGGCCGCGGCGAGCTTGCGGTCGTGGGCGGCGATCCCCGCGATGGCGTCGGCGCTGCGCGGCTCGGCGTCCTGGAGCGAGAGCTGCACGTGGTCGAGGCCCGCCGCGGCGAGTTCCTCGGCGCGCCCGGGGGCGAGCGGGACGCCGCTGGTGATCAGGTTGGTGTAGAGGCCCAACTCCGCAGCGTGAGCGATGAGTTGCGTCAGGTCGCGGCGCAGCAGCGGTTCGCCGCCGGTCAGGTGCAGCTGGAGCACGCCGAGCCCGCGGGCCTGCTCGAGGACCCGCAGCCACTGCCCGGTGTCCAACTCCGCGCGGTAGCGGGAGAGTTCGACCGGGTTGGCGCAGTAGGCGCACTGGAGCGGGCAGCGGTAGGTGAGTTCGGCGATCAGTCCGAGCGGGGCGGGTGCGCGGACCGCGCCGCGGGGAGGTGCGGCGGCCGTCGCGGGCCGGACGGGGGCGCCGGTGCCGTCCAGGGTGAGCAGCCGGCGCTCGACGAGTTCGGCGAGCAGGGCGTCGACCTGGGCGCCGTCCACCCCGTCGTACTCCTCGGCGAGCCGGGCGGCGAGCGATCGCGCGTCGCGGCGCCCGTCGCAGTGCCGCAGGACGGCGGCGGCGGTGTCGTTGAGCAGCAGCACGCCCTCGGGGTGGAGCAGCGCGGACCGGCCGCGCGCCGGGTCGTGCACCAGCCGGACGCCCGCGCGCAGTCCGGGGACGGGATCGGCCGGGGCGGTGGGGACGGCCGGGGCGGTGCTCATCGGTCGGCTCCGTAGTCGACGGCGTCCAGCATGGCCCGTAGCACCTCGCACTTGAAGGCCAGCGCGTCCACGGCGGCCTGCTGCTGGGCCTCGGTGACGCAGTGGTCCAGGACGAGTTCCAGGGTGCGGGCGCTGTCCTGGCGGGCGACCGGGATGCGGTGCTCGAAGTAGGCGTAGCCGGCCGGGTCGATCCAGCGGTAGTGCTCGCGCCAGGCGGTGACGCGGTCGGCCATGTGGTCGGGCGAGAACATCTCGGTGAGCGCCGCCGCCGCTCCCTCGGTCCAGGGCCGGGTCTGGCAGAAGTGCAGGTAGCCGTCGACGGCGAAACGCACCCCGCGGGCGACGTGCCGCTCGTCGAGGACCTCTGTGCGGTCCAGGCCGACCGCCTCGGCGAGCACCAGCCAGTCGGCGAGGCCGCCCTCGGCTCCGGGCCCGTCCTGGGCGGGGCCGTCGTGATGGAGCCCGTCCTGGTAGGCAAGCCGGCCGGCCCAGGCCCGACGGACCTCCGGGAGCGGGCAGTTGGCGATGATCGCGGCGTTCTTGCGGGTCAGGCAGAGCTGGTAGTACCAGCGGTTGGCGACCCAGCGCCGCAGCTCCGGTGGTGTGCAGCCACCGGAGTGCAGGCGCAGGTGGAACGGGTGGGTGTCCCAGTACCGTCCGTGCAGGTCGTACAGCCTGGCCGCGAACTGCTCGCGGCTCAGCGGTCGCGCCACTGCGGGGCCCGGCCGGCGTAGGCGGTGACCTCGGCGCCGGTGCGGTGGCACTCCACCGCGGGTGCGGACCAGGCGGGCCTGGTGCCCACCGGCCGGGCCGTGGGTGCGGCGGTGGCTCTCGGCGGCGGTGTCGGGGTACGAGCGGCATCCATGGCTGCCTCCTCGGTTCGGGGATCCGGTTCGGGGATCCGGTTCCGGGTCCGATTCGGGGTCCGAATCGGGGTCCGAATCGGGGTCCGAATCGGGGCCGGAGAGGGCACACGCCCTCTGCGGGGACGCTACGAGCCCGCACGGGTGGGCGCCGGTCGAGAACCGCGCGGAGGCGGTGTCGGACGCCCACGAACGGGGGTCCGCGGTGCGCTGCCGGGCCCGCTCCCGCCCGGTCGGAGCCGGGCTTCGGGGGGACCGGCACGCGGTTCACCCGGTCGAGTGACGCCAGAGCGCGCCACGGGCGGAAGGCGCCGACCGTGGCCGGGCCGGAATCGCCCTCGGCGGACCGCGCGGGCCGTCCCGGCGGAGCCACACCTGCACGTGGCGGAGGTGGAGCGGGGTCACGGGTTCACCCGGGCGCAGGGCCCGCGGGGCCCATCGGCGGGCTGACGGCGGTCATGGTGCCGGGGGTGACAGCTGTCATGCCCGATCGGTGACGGAGCGACCTGCCGCCCGGGGGCCGGGATTGGCGAAGCTGACGGTGCATCAATCGAACGCACACCCAGGAGAGAGAGCACCATGACGAAGCGGATCCTGGCCCTGGCCATCGGCGTGGCGGTCCTCGCCGGACCGGCTGTGGCCCCGGTGGCGGAGGCCGCGGCACCCGGCCCGGCGATGGCGACGGTCACCGTCGACGGGCGGGTCACCAACACCGTCCCGGCCGACGCGATCGGGGTCAACACCCCGTTCTGGAGCGCCCAGTTCACCCGTAGCGACACCCCGAGGCGGATCCGCGAGGCGGGCATCGGCACTCTGTCGTTCAACGCCGGCGGAGCGGGCGACCTCTACCACTTCGACCACGGCGGCTGGCTCAGCCCGGACCCGTACGGCCCGTACAACGGCCCGGGCGGCTACGGCTACCAGAACCTGACCCCGCGGTTCTCCTTCGACCGCTTCGCCCGGACGGCGCGGGCCGCGGGCGCCGGGATGCTGGTGCACGTCAACTACGGGACCGGGCCGGGCGACACCGCCGACCACCCGAGCACCGACGCCGACCCCAAGCCCGGGGATCCGCAGGAGGCCGCCGACTGGGTGCGCTACGCGAACGTGACCCGGGGCTACGGCGTCCGGGACTGGGTGATCGGCGAGGAGGTCTACCTCAACGGCTGGAACAAGCCCGCCGGGCCGACCCCGCCCGGGCCGGGCCACGACCTCGAGGTCCGCGAGCCGGACGCGCACGCGGACCGGAGCCCGGCGGCGTACGCGCGCAACAGCATCGAGTACGCGAAGGCCATGAAGGCCGTCGACCCGGGCATCCGCGTCGGCATCGAACTGTTCCCGTACGACCCGCAGCGGCTCGGTGCGCCCGGGCCCGACGCCCGCGCCAAGGAGTGGGACGAGGCGGTGCTCGGCACCCCCGGACTGGCCGCGGCGGTCGACTTCGTCGACGTGCACTGGTACCACGCGCACTTCGCCGGGGTCACCACGGAGGCAGAGCTGCTCGCCGACACCTCGGCCACCGCCCGCGCCATGGCCACCGTGCGCACGGCCCTCGACCGCGCCTCGGGACCGGACCACCGGATCGACGTCATCGCGGGCGAGACCAACCTCGACAACGTGGGCAACCCGCACCAGCGCACCACCGCGGGCGCGCTCTACCTGCTGGACAGCAACCTGTCGCTGCTGGAGAACGGCGTCTCCCAGGTCGACTGGTGGGCCCTCTACAACGGCCCGGGGCTGTTCGGGAAGGACGGCAAGGACTGGGGGGACCTCGGGCTGCTGTCCTCCGGCGAGTGCCCGGCCGACTGGTCCGGCGCCGATCCGTGCGAGCCCCCGGCCGGGACGCCGTTCGCGCCGTTCCACACCATGAAGCTGCTGACCACCGCGCTCCGGGGCGGCGGGGACACCCTGGCCGCCACCACGGACAACCAAGCGCTCGGCGTGCACGCCGTCCGGCGGGCCGACGGGACGCTGGCCGTGGTCCTGGTCAACAAGGACCCGGAGCACGCCCAGCCGTTCCGCCTCGACCTGCCCGGCGACTACCGGGTGCGGCGCACCCTCGCCTGGCACGACGGCGACGACGCGCCGACGGTCCGGCACGGCTCGGCGCCGAGCACGCTCGCGCCGTGCTCGGCCGCGGTCATCCTGCTCGACCCGCGCGACTGACGATCACGAGAGGAAACAGCACATGAAGGTGTTGGTCGCCGGGGCCGGGATCGGTGGGCTCTGCCTGGCCCAGGGGCTGGTCCGGGCGGGGATCGACGTCCGGGTCTTCGAGCGGGAGCCCGGTCCGGACAGCCGCTATCAGGGCTTCCGGATCGGGCTGGACGAACCGGGGTTGGCTGCTCTGCGGGAGTGCCTGCCGCACCGGCTGCACGGCCTGCTGGAGGCCGTGACCGGCCCGCTCGCGGGCGAGCGGCGGGTGGTGGACCAGCAACTGAACGAGGTCCGCCGGCTCGGCGCGGCGTCCGGGGGCACGGCCGCCGACCGGCACGTGCTGCGGCAGCTGCTGCTCGCCGGGCTGGGCGACCGGGTGGAGTTCGGCCGGGCCGTGGCCGGGTACCAACAGCGGGCGGACGGCCGGGTCGAGGCCCGGCTCACGGACGGTGGCAGCGCGGTCGGTGACCTCCTGGTGGGGGCGGACGGCGTGGGCTCGGCGGTGCGGCGGCAGCTGCTGCCCGGGGCCGAGGTCACCGCTCTCCCCGGCAACGCGCTGCTCGGGCGCACCCCGCTGACCGAGCGTCTCTCGGGCCTGGTACCGGGCGCGGGCACGCTGGTGCGCGGCGCGGACCTGAGCCTGCTGATCGGCCGGATGGAGTTCCGGCGGCCACCGCGGCTCGCGGCGGCCGAGCTGGCGCCGGAGGTGGAACTGCCGGACGCGCACAGCTACTTGCGCTGGGTGGCGATGCTCCCCGAGCCGCTCTCGCCCGAGCCCGGCGCCTGGGCGGAGGTGCGCGACCGGCTGCTCGAGCTGTTCGACGGCTGGCACCCCGATCTGGTCGAGCTCGTCCGGCGGTCCGACGTCGGCAACAGCTCGCCGTTGACGATCCGCTACGCCGAGCCCGTACCCCACTGGGGCACCGGGCCGGTCACCCTGCTCGGCGACGCGATCCACGCCATGCCGCCGAGCGCCGGCCAGGGCGCCAACACGGCGTTCCGCGACGCCGCGCTGCTCTGCCGCTCGCTCACGGCCGTCCACCGCGGCGAGGCCGAACTGGCCGCCGCCGTCGAGGAGTACGAGCTGCGGATGCTCGAGCGCGGCTTCGCGGCGGTCGCCGAGGGCCTGGCCCGGCTCGCGGAGTTCACACCGGCGCGCTGAAACGCCTCAGCCCGCGGCGCAGCCCCGGCGCGCGCTGAAGCGCCTCAGCACGCGCTCCAGCACACGGCACAGCCTCCGGCCTGGGCAGGGCAGCGGGCAGCCCGGGCGCCGCGACCGACACCGGGCCAGCGGCGGCCGGGCGGTGGTGGACCGGCCGCCGGACGGCGCGCGAAGGACGGCGGCAGCTGCCGAGCCCGACGGCCTCCGCCCAGCCGGTCCTCGCCCGGTCAGTCCTCGCCGAGGACGGCGTAGGTCTCCGCATCGCCCTGCTCCCTGCTCTCGTCGTCCGGTGCGCCCGACGGGCGGGAGCATGCCGGTCCGCCGACATCGGACCAGGCCGGCGGGCGGACGGCCTCGGCCGGACCGCCTTCGCACGCGTCCATGGTGGTCACCTCCGGTGATCGGGCGCCCTGCCGGGCGCCGGGGGACCCCACCGACTGCCCGGCGCCGCAAGCCGCGAACGGCGGACGTCCACCGGACGGATGGCGTCGAGGTTTCGCCGCGCCCGGCCCGGTTAGCCGCTCGACGGAGGAACCCGAGGAGCCCATCGAGGAACCGAGGCTGCCATGACCACCGCGTTCGGCTACTTCCTGTCCTGCGAGGAGTTCACCCCCACCCAGCTGGTCGAGCAGGCCGAGCTCGCCGAGCGGGCCGGCTTCACCCGGCTGGCGATCTCCGACCACTACCACCCGTGGAACGACGCCCAGGGCAGCAGCCCGTTCGTCTGGGGCGTGATCGGCGCGCTCTCCCGGGTCACCCGGCTGCCGGTGACCACCCTCGTCACCTGCCCGACCGTGCGGCTCCACCCCGCGGTGACGGCCCAGGCGGCGGCCACCGCGGACGTGCAGCTGCCCGGCGGCCTGCGGCTGGGCGTGGGCACCGGCGAGGCGCTCAACGAGCACGTCCTGGGCGACCGCTGGCCGCCGTTCGACGTCCGGGCGGAGATGCTCGAGGAGGCCGTCGCGGTGATGCGCGAGCTGTTCACCGGCAGCCTCGTCTCGCACCGCGGCACCCACTACACCGTCGAGAACGCCCGGCTCTACACCCCGCCGAAGGACGGCCGGCTGCCCGTCTACGTCTCGGCGTTCGGCCCCAAGGCGGCCGAATCGGCGGCGGAGTACGCGGACGGGCTGGTCACCATGAGCCCCGACACCGAGCTGATCGGGCGCTACCGCGCGGCGGGCGGCACCGGGCCGGTGATCGGCGGGCTGAAGGTGTGCTGGTCACCGGACCGCGAGCGCGCGGTCAAGACCGTCCACCGGCTCTGGCCGAGCGAGCTGCTGCCCGGCGAACTCGCCCAGGTCCTGCCCACCCCACGGCACTTCGAGCAGGCCACCGAACTGGTCACGGAGGAGATGACCGCCCGGTCGGTCACCTGCGGCGACAACCCGCAGGAGCACGCCGACCGGCTGCGCGGCTACGTCGGCGCGGGCTTCGACGAGGTGTACGTCGGCCAGATCGGCCCGGAGCAGGCCGGGTTCTTCGACTTCTACCGCGAGCAGATCCTGCCCCGGGTGGCTTAGGACTCGGGAGCACACCCCATGACGGCCTTCCCGCCCCGCAGCCTGCGCGAGTACGCCCTGCTCGCCGACGGCGAACGCGGCGCGCTGGTCGGCCCGTCCGGCGAGATCGCCTGGCTCTGCGCGCCCCGGTGGGACTCCGACCCGGTGTTCGCCGCACTGATCGGCGGCACCGGCGAGTACGCGGTGACCCCGGTCGGCCGGTTCGTCCCCGGCGGCTACTACGAGGGCCGCGGGCTGGTCCGGAACGGCCGGTGGATCACCGAGCAGGGCGTGATCGTGTGCCGGGAGGCCCTCGCGCTGCCCGCCGATCCGCACCGGCTGGTGCTGCTGCGCCGCGTCCACGCCGACTACGGCCCGGCCCGCCTGCGGCTGCGACTGGCGGCCGGCAGCGGCTTCGACGCGGCCCGCACCCGCGCTCCGCGCCGGACGACGGACGGCTGGTCGATCCGCGCCGGGCGGCTGCGGCTGCGCTGGACGGGCGCCCAGGCGGCCCGGCCCCACCCGGACGGGAGCCTCGTGGCGGACGTCGCCCTCGACCCGGGCGAACGGCTGGACCTCGTCCTGGAGGTGTCCGACCGGGGCCTGGACGCGCCGCCGCCGGACCCCGACCGGTGCTGGCGGGCCACCGAACGCGCCTGGCGAGCCGCCGTACCGGACCTCCGGCACACCTACGACGGACGCGACGCCGCCTTCTCCTACGCCGTGCTGCGCGGCCTCACCTCCCCCGCCACCGGCGGGATGGTGGCCGCGGCGACCACCAGCCTGCCCGAACGGGCCGAGGAGGGCCGCAACTACGACTACCGCTACGTGTGGATCCGTGACCAGTGCCTGGCCGGGCAGGCCGTCGCCGCCTGCGGGCCCGACCCGCTCCTGGACGACGCCGTACGGTTCACCACCGCGCGGCTCGCGGAGGACGGGCCGCGGATCGCCCCCGCCTACACCGCGGCCGGCGGGCGAGTACCCGACCAGCACACCGTCGACCTGCCCGGGTACCCGGGCGGCCACGACCAGGTCGGCAACCGGATCACCCGGCAGTTCCAACTGGACGCGTTCGGCGAGGCCCTGCTGCTGTTCGCGGCCGCCGCCCGGCACGACCGCCTGGGCCCGGAGGCCCACGGCGCGGCCCGGACCGCGGCCGCCGCGATCGCCGCCCGGTGGCGTGAACCGGACGCCGGCATCTGGGAGTTGGGCCCCCGGCAGTGGACCCACAGCCGGCTGATCTGCGCCGCCGGGCTGCACGCGATCACCCGGCCCCGGGTCGCCGGAGCGGCCGGCCTCACGGACGGGCTCGCGGCCGAGTGGAGCGCGCTGGCCGACCGGCTGTCCGCCCGCGCCGCCCGTCTCGCGCTGCACCCCTCGGGCCGCTGGCAGCGCTCCCCCGACGACCCGGCACCCGACCTGGCCCTGCTGCTGCCGCCGGTGCGCGGCTGGCCGCCCGCCGACGACCCGCGCACCGTCGCCACCCTGCGGGCCTGCCGCGAACAGCTCACCGACGGGCACTACGCCTACCGCTTCCGGCACGACGAGCGCCCGCTGGCCGAGGCCGAGGGCGCGTTCGTGCTGTGCGGCTTCCTGATGGCCCTCGCCGAGCGCCAGCAGGGCGACGCCGTCGAGGCGGCCCGCTGGTTCGAGACCACCCGCGGGCTCTGCGGCTCGGCCGGACTGTTCTCCGAGGAGTACGACATCGCCCAGCGCCAGCAGCGCGGCAACCTGCCGCAGGCCTTCGTGCACGCCATGCTGCTGGAGTGCGCGGCCCGGCTGGCCGAGCCGCCGGTCAGCTGACCTGCGGGTGCAGCCGGTAGACGGCGAAGGCGCGGCCGATGACGGGCTGGGCGACGTTGCGCACCCGCACCCCGCAGGCGGTCAGGCCGCGCTCGGTGCCCAGGTGCGCGTGGCCGTGCACGGCCAGGTCGGCGCCGGCTCCGTCGATCGCCTCGGCGAGCAGGTAGCTGCCCAGGAACGGGTGGATCTCCGGCGGCTCCCCGGCCAGGGTGTCCGGGACGGGGGCGAAGTGGGTCAGGGCGATCCGCAGGTCGCAGCCCTCGGCGGCCAGCTGGTCGAGGGCGGTGCGCAGGCCGTCGGCGCACTCGCGGCTGTGCCGGACGAAGGCCTTCATCTCGGGCTCGCCGAACTCGCCGGCACTGCGGCCGGCGAAGCCACCGCCGAAGCCCTTGGTGCCGGCCACCCCGACCAGCAGGCCGTCCACCCGGACGGCGGTCGAGCTGCGTTCCAGCACCTGGACGCCGTACGCGGCCAGGATCCGGGTGACCTCCCCCGGTCGGTCGGCGTCGTAGTCGTGGTTGCCGAGGACCGCGATCACCGGCACGGGCAGCCCGCCGACCTCCTCCCCCACCACCGCGGCCTCCTCGACGGTGCCGTGCCGGGTGAGGTCCCCGGCCAGCAGCAGCACGTCCGCCAGCTCCCCCAGGGTGGCGAAGGCGGGCCGCAGCAGACCCCGGCTGTCGGGGCCGAGATGGATGTCCCCGACCGCGGCCACCCGGATCACGGCAGGTCCTCCGCTCCGCTCGGCGGCCGGCCGTCGGCCAGCGCGATGTCGGTGTGCACCGTCAGTCCGTCCAGCACCTCGGCCACGATGCGCTCGACTGCGGCGCGGCGCTGCTCGTTCGGTACGGTGCCGCGCACCGTGACGTGGGTGCCGTGCAGTTCGATCCGCAGGCCGAGCTCGCCGACCTCGTCGTCGGCGAGGCGGTCGCGCAGGTGGGCCAGCCGGTACTCGGTGTCGTCGGCGTCGGTCATCGGGCGGCCTCCTCGGGTTCGATCACCTGGAGCCGCTCCAGGAGGTACAGGAACGCGGCCGCCATCGGCTGCTGCCCGCGCTCCGCCCGCACCCGCCGCCAGTCGATCTTCTCCCGCAGCGGCCGCACCACCGAGAGCGCCGCCCCGAAGTCGCAGTGGTGCTCGGAGAAGGCGGCCAGCAGGCCGCTGACCAGGTCGGTGGCGGACAGCACCGGCATCTGCACGGAGTCCACCGGCAGCACCTCGGCGCGGTCCAGCAGGTCCGAGGTGACCGGCCGTTTGGCCAGCTCCAGGATCAGGTCGATGTCCTGGCCCAGGCAGCGGGCCTTGATCAGCCAGTCCTCGGGCGGCAGGAACACCTGGAGCCCGGCCTCGCGCAGGGTGTGGGTGATGGCCTCGGCGTCCTCGCGGCGGATGCAGAAGTCGGCGTCGTGCTGGAGCCGCACATCGGCGCCGTGGGCGTAGGCGGCGACCCCGCCGGCCAGCGCGAACGGGTGGTCCTTGGCCTTGAGCAGCGAGCCGATCCGCTTCGTCGCCTCCAGGATCGCCTGCGCCCGGTCGGGCGGCAGGCTGCCTCCGGCGTCGTCGGGCGGCCAGCCGCCCGGCTCGGGCCGCGCCGAGCGGGACGCATCGGGGTGTTCGGCGCGTCGGTCCATCGCGGCCTCCTCCGCGGGGTCCGTTCGGACGCCCCCACGGGTACCCCGCCCACGCGAGTTCACTCCGGCGGATGGGGGTCCGGACGCGCTGGAGCAGACCCGGCGGAGGCTGGAACGGACGGGCAGAGGGGTCCGGCCGGGCTCGACGCCGCAGGCCCCGGCCAGGCCGGCGGACGGACGGTGCCGTGGACCTCGATCAGCCGCAGTTCGGTGGTCATGGCCCCGAAGCCTCCGCCCGGTGTGCCTCCACCGCCCGGCGGACCTCGGAGACGGCACGCGGCACCGCGTCGGTGACGGCCGGGCTCAGGCCCTCGCCGATCGAGAAGTCCGCACCCTCGACCGCGACGATCAGCAGCTCGCGCGGCAGTCTGCCCAACGCGGCGGCCAGCGCGACACCGTGGCCGAGGCCCAGGCCGTGCGTGCCCGCCGGCGACTCCTCGTCCACGAGCGGGTCGGCGAGCAGGTGGTCGGCATCGACGGTGACCGAGTGGATCCGGCCCGGTTCGCCCGGGTGGCCGTGCACCGCGTCGACCACGATGGCGAGGCCGGCGTCCTCCCAGAGTTCCATCAGCCGGGTGGGCTCGCCGTCGCAGAGCGTGAGCCGGTCGACGGCGAGGTCCTCGGCGGCGAGCTGCGCCAGGACGGACACGGCGGCGCCGTCGTCGTGGCGGTACTCGTTGCCGACTCCGATGACGACGATGCGCTCGTTGCCCATGCCCGTCACCTCCGGTCCATGGTGAGCGTGAGGAAGTGCGCCGCGCAGGAGATGCACGGGTCGTAGTTGCGGATCGCCTGCTCGCACCGGCGGGTCAACTCGGCGTCGTCGAGGTGCAGTCGGGGCTGGATGAAGGCCCGCAGGTCGACCTCGATCGCGTTCTGGTTCTGCGCGGTCGGCGGGACGATCACGGCCTTCCGGACGATTCCGGCCTCGTCCAGGTCGTACCGGTGGTAGAGCAGCCCGCGCGGGGCCTCGGTGACGCCGAAGCCAGTGGCCGCCCGGGGCGGGACGGGGACGGCCGGGGCGGGCGGCGGCTGGTACCGCTCGATGATCCGCTGCGCCTCGGTGACGGCCCACAGCACCTCGGCCGCGCGGACCACGATGCTGCGGAAGGGGTTGTCGCAGCGCGGGCCGAGCCCGGCCTGGGCGGCCAGGGCACGGATCTCGGCGGGCAGGCGTTCGCTGCCTAGGTTCCAGCGGGCGAGCGGCCCGGCGAGGTGGGGGCGGCCGTCGAGCGTCGCGTGCAGGGCGGTGGAGTGCGGCACCTGGTGCTCCCGGACGTGCTGCTCGAAGTCCCGTACGGGGAAGGGACCGGCGAGGGCGCCGGTCGGGACGCCGGAGTCGATGGCGTAGCCGTCGGGTTCGGTGAGGGCGAGCAGTTCGTGACTGATCGCCAGGTCGGGGAACTCGAACCCGGCGACCCAGCCGAGCGTGTCCTCGGCGTCCGTCCGCGCCTGGCGCAATACCATGGCCAGGTGGTCGAGTTCGGCGCGCGTGGGCAGTCGGTGGAAGCCGCCGAGGCGGACGTTCACCGGGTGGATGGCCCGCCCGCCGAGGACCTCGACGATCTCGTTGCCGGCCTTCTTCAGCCGCAGCCCGCGCTGGAGGATGGTGGCGTCGGTGCGGGCCAGCGCCAGCGCGTCCGGCAGCCGCAGGAAGTCGGGCGCGTGCAGCAGGTAGATGTGCAGGGTATGGCTCTCGATCCACTCCCCGCAGTACAACAGGCGTCGTAGCTGGGCGAGTTGGCCGTCCACCACCACCCCGCAGGCATCCTCCACCGCATGGCAGGCGCTCATCTGGTACGCCACCGGGCAGATCCCGCAGATGCGGGAGGTGAGGTCGGGCGGCTCGGTGTACCGGCGGCCGCGCAGCAGCGCCTCGAAGTAGCGCGGGGGCTCGTAGATCCGCAACCTGACGTCCTCGACCTCGCCGTCGCGGACGGAGACGTGCAGTGCGCCCTCGCCTTCGACGCGGGCCAACGCGCCGACGGTGAGCAGCCGTTGAGTGCGGTGGGTCATTCGTCGTCCTCCGTGGGCTGTCGGGCCGCGTCCGCGAAGGCGGGGGCCTCGGCGTTGAAGGTGCGGTAGAGGCGGGCGGCGTCCGCGTCCGCCACCCCGTCGCGGCGCAGCAACGGCAACAGGGCACGGGTGTTGGGCCCTCCCTGACCGTTGAAACTGCCCATCGGTCCGAAGCAGCCGTAGCAGCCACGCCCGTACGCCGGGCAGATGGCGCCGCAGCCGGCCTGGGTGACCGGGCCCAGGCACGGGGTGCCGTGGGCGACGGTGACGCAGGTGGTGCCGCGCAGCTTGCACTCGAAGCAGACGCTGTGGGCGGGGATGTCGGGTTTGCGGTCGGCGAGGTAGGCGGTGATGACCTCCAGGAGCTGCCGCTTGTCGATCGGGCGGCCGCGCAGTTCCAGGTCGACCTCCACGTGGGCGGAGACCGGGGTGGAGTGGTCGAGGCTGTCGATGTACTCGGGCCGGGCGTAGACGTAGCGCGGACCGTCGGACCGGACGGTCTCGGTGAGCGCCAAGTCGTAGACCGAGCCGTCCGGCAGCCCGGGGCCGGTGCCCATGGACACGCAGAAGCAGACACCGCCGGGCTCGGTGCACTCGACCACGACCAGGAACGCGCCGGCCCGCCTCGGACCGTACACGGGATCGGCGTACGCGCCGCCGGCCAGCACCCTGTCCTGGACGGCGATCGCGCGCGGATCGCAGGGCCGCACACCGAGGAAGGCGAAGCGGGGCGGCTCGTCGTCGTCCTCACGGACGGTGACGGTGCCGTCCTCGGCCCGGTCGGCCTGCCAGAGCCGGGCGCGGGGCGGATGCAGGAAGGTCTTCCAGGACTGCGGCCCGGCGGAGTGCGCGAAGGCCGCCCGGTCCTCACGGCGGCGCAGCCGGTAGGTACCGGCCGCTGTCTCGACGCCCCAGCCGTACGGCAGGTCCGCCGCCGAGGCCAGCTCGGCGAGGACGATCGCACCGTCCCGGACCGTCGGCCCGATCACGGTGAATCCGCGCTGCCGCAAGGCTTCGACGAGCGCGGTGAGGCCTTCCTCATCCAGTTCCGCGGGCGCTTCGGTCGTGTCCATCGGTCCGTCCTCGGTCTCCCCGCCGGTTCCGCCGCGGGTGTCTCTCCCCCCGGCCGGCGGTTCCGTACTCCCACTGTCCGCCGGTCCCGGCGATCGCGCATGGGGCCGGACGGCCCGAAGCCGGTGGGCGACCGGACCATGGGCCGGACGGGTGGGCCGGGGCCTTGGGGTCCATCGGCGGGGCGGTAGGGTCCATCGGCGGGCCGAACGTCCCTGCCGCCGGTCCCCCCGTTGGACGTCTGCTGGACAGCAGGGGCCCGGTTCACCGCGCCGGCCCCTGGAACGCCACAACCTGCCCCCCCAGGAGGCCGTCATGGCCAGTGACCTGCTCAGAGGATTCCCCTTCGGCTACCGGTGGCCGTCCCTTCCGGACCTCTTCGAGGACTTCCCCGTCGACCTCCGTACGTCGGCCACCGAGCACATGATCCGCATCGAGGAGTCCGAGGCCGATGGCATCTACCAGCTCAAGGCCGAACTCCCCGGTGTCGACCCCGACAAGGACATCACGATCAGCGTCGACGACGGCGTCCTGACGGTCCAGGCCCAGCGCTCCGAGGAGAAGAAGGAGAAGCAGCGCTCCGAGTTCCGCTACGGCTCGTTCACCCGCAGCGTCCGGCTGCCCGCCGGCGTCCGCGAGGAGGACGTCACCGCCGCGTACGACCAGGGCGTCCTGACCGTCCGCGCGCCGATCGGCGAGGCCAAGAAGCCCGCCCGCACGATCGAGATCACCCGAGGCGGTTGATTGCCTGCCTTCCGGCCCGGGCACCCCCCGGGCCCGACGAACCCTGGAGGTTCCGAGACATGACCACGAAGACCGCGGAACCGATGCGCACCAAGCGGTGGACCCTCCGCCTCGACCTCTTCGAGGAAGGGGACACCACGAAGGTCCACGCCGTCCTCGACACCGGCACCACCACCCTGGACACGCGAACCACCTCCCGCCGCAACCCGCACGACCCACCGGTTCCGGAGATCGGCGACGAGTTCGCCGTCGCGCGCGCCCTGATCGACCTCGGCCACCGACTCCTCCGCGCCGGCCTCTCGGACTCCGCCGCGAACGACCGCGCCGAAGCCGGCTGAGCGCGCCGCTGCAGCCCGCCGTGAACTGACGCCCGATCACACCCCGTCTCGCCTCGGGTCACGGGCCGTCAGCGCCGGGCCAGCAGGCCCCGCACGTAGGCCGCCTGGCCGACGTGCTGGAGGTCGTCGGCGATCACACTGATCAGACGCACCCCCAGGGTGACCGGGGGCTGCCACGACTCGTCGACGATCCGGCCGAGGGAGCGGTTGTTCAGGCCGCGCACGTAGTCGACGGTCCCTGCGTGGACGGCCTCGTGGTAGCCCACCAGGAGGTCGGCGGTGGCGGTGACCTTGGCGACCTGCGCGGGTCGGTGCCCGTAGCCGGTGGACGACACGGCGAACGGCAGGGCGAACCGGCCCGCCCAGCCGTCGGCGGTCCACACCTGTTCACGGCCGGCCGCGTCGGCGAGGTGGTCGTCCTGCACCCGGGTGAGGTGCCAGACCAGCCAGGCGATCGAGTTGGCCGAATCCTGCACCCGGAAGGCCAGCTGCTCGGGGGTCAGACCGTCGACCACCTCGGCGACCGTGTCACGGATCCGGTCGAACGCGTCCACGAGAAGATCGGTGCTGGTCACACCGGCCACTGTCGCCTCCCGGTCAGAGCACGCCCGATGGCGTGCGGTGGAACCTCTGGCGCGCGCCGCCGGGCCGCAGCACCCGGGCGACCTCCGACCCCCTGAAACCCCGGCCGCCGCTTCACAGCTGGACGGGCAGGTGGCGGGGGCCGCGGAGCATGGCGTTCTGCCGGTAGGGGGGTGGGTCCTGAACCAGGCTCGCCGTCCCGAGGTGGGGAAGCAGCGCTCGGAGCGCGGCGTAGGCCTCGACGCGGGCCAGGGCTCCGCCGAAGCAGAGGTGGATGCCACTGCCGAAGCCGAGGTGCTGGTTGTCCGGGCGGGCGGGATCGAACCGGTCGGGATCGCGGAACCGCTGCGGGTCGCGGTTGCCTGAGGCCAGGGCCAGCACGACGGAGGCGCCCCGGGGGACGGGGGTACCGGCGACGTCCAGGTCGGCGTGCGGGATGCGCTCGCGCATCTGGACCGGGGGCTCGTAGCGCAGCAGTTCCTCCACCGCCTGCGGCAACAGGTCCGGTTCGCGGCGCAGCCGGTCGAGCTGTTCGGGCTGGCGCAGCAGGGTGAGCGCTCCGTTGGTGATGAGGTTGACCGTGGTCTCGTGTCCGGCGATGAGGAGGAGTACGGCGGTTGCCGCGAGTTCCTCCTGGGTGAGCCGCAGGGCCGGGTCCGGCTCGTTGACGAAGTGGGAGAGCAGGTCGTCGCCCGGCTTGCCGCGCCGCTGCTCGGCCAGGTTCAACAGGTACCCGGCCATCTCCATCCGCGCCTGCTCGCCGGCCTCCTTCCTCTCGGTGGGGTCGTCTTCGGGCCTGACGTCGGCGGCTGCGACCAGGGAATCGGACCAGGCCCGGAACAGCGGCTCGTCCTCGCGCGGCACACCGAGCAGGCTGCAGATCACCGCGACGGGCAGCGGGTAGGCGAAGTCGTCGACGACGTCGATCTGCCGGCCGGCTTCGAAGGGTTCCAGCAGTTCCTTGGTAATCCGGTCGATCTCGCCGCGCATGCCGTCGACCCGGCCAGGGCTGTGCGGGGGCCCGAAGGGCCGCATGGCCAGGGTGCGCAGCCTGTGGTGCTCGGGGTCGTCGAGCCGCAGGAACGGCTGATTCCCGGTGTCGTCGCCACGGGTGCGGGGGTCGGCACTCAGCCGTGGGTCGTGGAGCAGCGCGGCGATCTGGTGGTAACCGCCGATCAGGTAGCTGCCGTCGGCCTGCTGCACCACGGGACCGGTCTCGCGGAGTTCCTCGTACAGCGGGTAGGGGTTGGGACGGCTGGCGTAGTCGGTGATCCGTGCGAGCAGGGTCGTGGAGTCCACGGTGGCTCCTTGTGGTGGGGCGGACGGGGGCTACACCACCGTCAGCCGGCGGTCGGGAAGGTAACCGGTGAGCGCGACGGTCGGGCCGTGGGACAGCACGGAAGGGTCCGGTACGGCGGAGGGGATCGTGACGTCGGCCGCGATCGCCCGGTCCTGCGCGCCGGGCGGGGGCGGGAACGGGGCGGCGGTCTCGATCAGGTGCCGGTAGTAGTCGAGCGACTTGGCCATGTCCACGGTGACGGCGGCGGTGACCCGGCCCTGGTAGCCGTAGACCATGGCGAGCCGGCGCGCCTCCAGGGAGCCCTGGGCGATGACCACGTGGTCGGAGTAGGTGGGTACGCCGACCGACTTGATGTTGAGTCCGAACTGGGTGGACCAGAACGTCGGGATGGACAGGTGCGGGCGCTGCAGCGGTCCGGGGTTGACCATGTTGTGGGCTGCCACCTCGGCCTGTTCGACCGCGTTGCCCCAGTGCTCCAGGGAGAGCATCTGGTAGCCGAAGAGCGGGTGGGGGAAACGGGAGACATCGCCGGCCACGAAGACGTCGTCGGTGACGATCCCGTACATGTTGAAGGCGCGGCATCCGGCGTCGCAGGCGATCCCGCGGGGGCCCGCCGCCAGCCCGGAATCCGCCAGCCATTCGACGTTGCGGATCGCCCCCAGGGCCACGACGCACACGTCGGCGTCGACGCGGCTGCCGTCGGACAGCTGCGCGCCGGTGAAGCTGCCGTCGCCGTTCAGGGCGGTGACCGTCACCCCGGTGCGCAGGTCCACACCGTGGTTGCGTTGCATGACGGCCGCGAGTTTCGCCAGGGTGCCGCCGAGGGCGCCCACCAGAGGGGCGGGGCCGCGTTCGGCGACGGTCACCTCGATCCCCAGCTCCCGGCAGGCCGAGGCGATCTCCGAGCCGGTGAAACCGGCGCCGATCACCAGCACCCGCTCCGGCCTCGCGGCCAGTCGCTCGGCCAGCCCCGCGCCGTCCTCGCGCGTGCGCAGGGTGAACACTCCGTCCAGGGCGCCTTCCCTCTGGTCGGGCCAGGGCCGCGCGCGGGTTCCGGTGGCGATCAGCACCCGGTCGTACGGCAGTGACTCGCCGTCGTCCAGCCGCACCCGTTTCTCCAGCAGGTCCACACCCGTGGCGCGTACGCCCAGCCGCCACTCGGCGTCCGGGTCCCGGCGCATCGGCAGCCCGGTGGTGTCCGCCGTCGCCTGGCCCAGCAGCACCTGCTTCGACAGCGGCGGCCGGTCGTAGGGCGCGTGGGGCTCGTCCCCCACCACGGTCACCGAGCCCGTGAAGCCCTCCTCGCGCAATGCCTCCGCGGCCCGTAGCCCGGCCAGCGACGCGCCGACGATGACGATACGGCCGCTCTTGAGGTCACCGGGCACCAGTGCTCACCTCCTCCCCGAGGAGGATCGCTTTCACCGGGCACGCCGCCGCGGCCTGGCGCACGCGCTCGGTTTGGTCCTCGGGGACGGCCGTGGCGTAGAGCAGTCCCTCCTCCCCGTGCAGCACGAACACCTCAGGGGCGAGGAACACGCACTGTGCATAGCCCTGACAGCGTGTGAGGTCGACAACGGTCCGCATCTCCACCACGTCCTCCGCTCTCGCACCCCCTCATCTCCAGCATGGGGGCAGATCCGGGCGCCTGCATGCCGCCGGTCCACCGCGGGAAGACGGGCGGAAGGCGGTGCGTGCCGTCCTTGGGCGAGCCGGAGCGCAGGCGCTTGAGCAGCGTCGCCGAGGAGATGACGCCTTCACAGACGGAGACGGCCACCCGCATCAGCTGCCGGAACCGGGGCCGGGGCGGGCCGCACGCGGGCGGACGGGGCTCAGGCCGGTGGGCCGGCCAGGAGGCTGCGGTCGAGGTCGGCCAGCAGCTCGGCGGTGTCGCGGTGGACCTCGGCGGCGCCCGCGCCGAGGAGTTCCCGGGTGTCGAAGCCGCCGGTCTCCACCGCGACGCAGGGCACCCGGGCTCGGCCGGCCGCGGTGACGTCCCAGACGGTGTCGCCGACGAAGACGGCGTGCTCGGGCTCGGCGCCCGCGCGGTCGAGGGCGGCGCGGACCAGGTCGGGGGCGGGTTTGGTGGCGGCCACGTCGTCGGCGGAGGTGGCCGCGGTGATCACCTCGTCGGCGTCGAGGGCGCGGCGCAGCACCGCGAGTTCGCGTTCGGAGGCGGAGCTGGCGAGGACGACCGGCCAGCCGCGGTCGGCGCAGGCGCGCAGCAGGTCGGCGGCGTGCGGCAACGGCTGGATCTGCGGCCAGAACCGGGCGTACAGGGCGGCGTGGGCCGCGGTGATGCCCTCGTCGTCACCGTGGTCGCGGTCGGTGCCGAGCAGGTGGTCGAGGAGTTGGTCGGCGCCCATGCCGATGGCCCGGTGGACCCGGGCGACGGGCAGGGTGTGCTCGTGCTGCCGCAGGGCCTCCCACCAGGCGAGGGCGTGGAAGTACGCGGTGTCGAGCAGGGTGCCGTCGACGTCGAAGAGCGCTGCCGGGGTGGTCGTCATGGTCGTCTTCCTTTCGCCGGAGCCGGTCCGGTCCGGTCCGGTCAACCGGTGCGGTACTCGGCGGCCCGGGCGGGGGCCAGTCGCAGCCCGTGGCCGGGGGCGCCGTCGGCGCCGGGGGTGACGGTGCCGCCGGTGGGGTCGAGGGTGCCGTCGAAGAACAGTCGCTCGATCCGGACGTGGTCGTGGAACCACTCCAGGTGGCGGCAGTTGGGGACGGCGGCGGCGGCGTGGGCGTGCAGGTGGGGGGCGCAGTGGGCGGAGACGTCGAGGCCGTGGGCCTGGGCGAGGGCCGCGGTGCGCAGCCAGCCGGTGAGGCCGCCGCAGCGGGTGGCGTCGGCCTGGAGGCAGTCGACGGCGGGGATCATCCGGCCGAAGTAGGCGAGGTCGTAGCCGTACTCGCCGGCGGTGACGTCGGGGCTGACGGCGTCGCGGACGGACCGCAGGCCGGTGAGGTCGTCGGAGGAGACCGGTTCCTCGTACCAGCTGACGCCCTGGTCGGCGAGGGCGGCACCGATCCGGACGGCCTGTTTGCGCCGGTAGCCGCCGTTGGCGTCGGTGTAGAGCTCGACCCGGTCGCCGACGGTGGCGCGGGCGGCGCGGACCCGTTCGAGGTCGCGGTGTTCGCGGGTGCCCCAGGACTCGCCGATCTTGATCTTGACCCGGGGGATGCCCTGCTCCGCGGCCCAGTCGCGCAGTTGGCGTTCCTGCCGCTCGGCCGAGTAGGTGGTGAAGCCGCCGCTGCCGTACACCGGGACGGGCCGGGCGGCGCCGCCGAGCAGCCGGGCGAGGGGCAGGCCGAGCAGGTGGCCGCGCAGGTCCCACAGGGCGAGGTCGACGGCGGAGATGGCGCCGGCGACGAGTCCGGGGCGGCCGGTGTTGCGGACGGCCCGGTTCATGGCCTCATGGGCGCCGCTGGTGTCGTGCGGGTCGCGGCCGGTGACCAGCGGGGTGAGTTCGCCGGTGATGACGGCCGCGGTGGCGGGCGCGCCGTAGGTCCAGCCGAGGCCGGTGTGGGGGCCGCTGACGGCCTGGGCGAGGACCAGGGTGGTGTGGTCCCAGGCGAGGGTGCCGTCGGCCTCGGGGGCGTCGGTGGGGACGGTGTAGACGCTCACGGCGATGCGTTCGATCTCGTTCATGGCGGCACTCGGTTCATGACGGCGCCCGGTTCATGGCGGTGCCCGCAGTCCGGAGCGTTCGCCGGCCGCCAGCAGGCCGGCGGCCCGGTCGACCAGGGCCATGATGGTCAGCGCCGGGTTGGCGCTGCCCTGAGTGGGCAGCACGCTGCCGTCGGTGATCAGCAGGTTGGGTACGGCGAAGGTGCGCAGCCGGTGGTCGACGACGCCGGCGAAGGGGTGGTCGGCCATCCGGCAGCCGCCGACCAGGTGGGCGTATCGGTCGATGGTGATGACCTCGCTCGCCCCGGCGGCGCGCAGGATGGACTCCATCACCTCGCGGGCTGCCCGGATCAGCATCCGGTCGTTGTCGCACTGGGAGTAGGCGAACTCGGCGACCGGCAGCCCGTGCCGGTCGGTCTGCTCGGCGATGGTCACCCGGTTGTCCGGCTGGGGCAGCAGTTCGGCCATCGCGCCGAGGGTGGCCCAGTGGACGTAGTCGCTGAGGTAGGCGCGCAGGTCGGCGCCCCAGTGGCCCTGGGCGACGACGTGCTCGGCCCAGGTGATGGGCAGCGGGGAGATGTTCTGGATGGTGAAGCCGCGCCGGTAGGGCTTGGCGGGGTCGGTCTCGTAGTACTGCTCGGTGGAGACCTCGGGCGGCGGGGCCTTGTAGGCGCGGACCTCCTCCTCGAAGCGGCCGGAGGTCTGCGGGGCGCCCTGCACCATGACGTAGCGGCCGACCAGGTCGTGGTCGTTGCATAGGCCCTCGGGGAAGCGCGGGCAGGCGGAGTTGAGCAGCAGCCGCGGGGTCTCGATGGCGTAGCCGGCGACGGCGACGGTGCGGGCGAGCTGGAGGTGTTCGCGGCCGTGGTGGAAGTAGCGGACGCCGCGGGCGAGTCCGTCGGCGTCGAGTTCGACCGCGGCGGCCATGCAGTCGGCGCGGATCTCGGCGCCGTGGGCGAGGGCGTCGGGGACGTGGGTGATCAGTGGGGAGGCCTTGGCGTTGACCTTGCAGCCCTGGAGGCAGAAGCCGCGGTAGACGCAGTGCGGCCGGCGGCCGAAGCGGCCGTTGGTGATGGCGACCGGGCCGACCCGGGCCTGGATGCCGAGGGCGGCGGCGCCGCGCAGGAAGACCTCGCCGTTGCCGCCGACGGGGTGCGGCGGGTGCGGGTAGGGGTGGGGCTCGCCCCAGGGCCAGTACTGGCCGGCGACGGGGAGTTCGTACTCGAGGCGGCGGTAGGACTCGCGCAGGTCGCCGTAGTCGATCGGCCAGTCGGCGCCGACGCCGTCGAGGCTGTGGGTGCGGAAGTCGGAGGGGTGGAAGCGGGGTGCGTAGCCGGCGAAGTGGATCATCGAACCGCCCACGCCCCGGCCGGAGTTGTTGGAGCCGAGCGGTACCGGGTCGGAACCGGAGATGAGCCGCGGCTCGGTCCAGTACAGGTGGTGGGAGGAGGCCTCGTCGCTCACCCAGTCGGTGAGCGGGTCCCAGAACGGGCCGGCCTCCAGCACCACGACGCTCCAGCCCCGGCGGGCCATCCGCTGGGCGAGGGTGGCGCCGCCGGCGCCGCAGCCCACGATCAGCAGGTCGACCTCGTCGGTGTCCGCGTGGCGCCGCATGTCGCGCCGCAGGGTGTGGTCGAAGCCGTGGCCGTCGCGGGGCAGCAGCCAGGCGGAGGCGTTGGTGCGCCGGACCTCCCGCTCGGCTGCGGCGTTGGCCCGTACCGTCTCGGCGGCGGCGCGCAGCCGGGAGTGCCGGCCGGGGTCGGTGGCGCGGGGCACCGGGCTGGGCGGCTGGTGGTCGGGGGGCCGGGGCGGGTGGGGGTGGGCGTCGGCGACCTCCCAGGGTTCGCGCAGGCCGACGCCCAGGCGCAGGTAGCCGCGCGGGTGGGCGGGGCCGCCGAAGCCGATCTCGTTCCAGGCGGTGGGGTGGGAGTAGTAGGCGGTGCAGGCGTACCTGGTCCACAGGCTCCAGACGTGCCGGGCGGGCAGGCCGTGCCAGCGTTCGCCGTCCAGTTCCTGGACCCGGCCGATCAGCGCTCGTTGTTGGACCTCGCTGAGCGCGGCGAACGGGCCGTCGGCGTCCTCGTCCAGGGCGTGCAGGGAGCGGCGCCAGGCCTCGTCGTCCATCGGCATGTCGGCGTAGTGCCAGCCGTCGGTCTCCAGTTCGGCGAGCCGGGCGTCGATCATCGGCAGCAGCGGGACGTCGGGGTGGTCCAGCAGTTGGTCGAGCAGGGCGCGGGCGGTGGCCTCCTCGGCGGGGGTGAAGAGGCGCAGCGGTGGCTGGGGGCCGGTGCGGGAGACCACCACGGCCGCCGTCTCGCGGTCCCAGTACCGGGCCTGGGAGAACACGTCGAAGCCGGGGAAGCGCGGTTCAGGCATAGCGGGACTCCCGGCGCAGTACGGCGGCGACGAGGCCCATCCCTCCGACCAGGCTCATCAACAGCGGCGCGAACAGCGGCGGGCCCATCTCGACGTTGTAGCGGGCCATCTCCCAGCCGCCCGGCTTCTCGGCGATGCCGCGCACGTGCAGCCAGGTGCCCTGGAGGCCGTTGGCGGTGATGGCGGCGGAGGCGACCGGCAGCAGGGTGCGGGCGGCCCGGGGGTTGAGTGCCCCGGCCACCCCGGCGACGGCGCCGACCGGGCCCAGCCAGACCGGCCACCACATGACGCGGTTGCCGAAGCCGGCCCGGTCGTGCTCCAGGTAGATCTCGGCGGCGGTGATCACCGAGCCGGCGCCGGTGGCCAGGGCGAGCGAGCGCTGGAAGCGCCCGGTTCGGACGTTGCGCAGCGCGAGCTCGGCGCCGCGCCGAAGAAGGGCGGTGCCGCGCCGGAGCGGGTCAGTGCCGGCCATGCCGGCCTCCGAAGGACGGCAGCAGCTCCTGGAGCTTCGCCTTGAAGCCCTGGCGCACCATCGCCGCCCGGTCCTGGTCGCCGCGCAGCACGGACGCGGCGGCGGCCTGGATCTGGTCCCAGCTGGCGTGCGGCGGGATCGGCGGGACGGCCGGGTCGGTGCGCAGCTCCAGCACGTAGGGGCGGTCGGAGTTCAGGGCGTGCTGCCAGCCGCCGGGCACGTCCTCCGGCGCGATCGCCCGTTCGGCGCCCAGGCCGAGGGTGCGGGCGAAGCCGGCGTAGTCGACGTCGGGGAGCTCCTGGGAGGGCAGGAAGCTCGGGGCGCCCTGCATGGCGCGCATCTCCCAGGTGACCTGGTTGAGGTCACGGTTGTTGAGCACCGCCACCACCAGGCGCGGATCCTCCCACTGCTGCCAGTACTTGGCGATGGTGATCAGCTCGGCCAGGCCGTTCATCTGCATCGCGCCGTCACCGACGAGGGCGATCGCGGGCCGCTCGGGGTGGGCGAACTTGGCGCCGATCGCGTACGGGACGCCCGGGCCCATGGTGGCCAGGGTGCCGGACAGCGAGCCGCGCATCCGGCCGCGGAAGCGCAGGTGGCGGGCGTACCAGTTGGCGGCGGAGCCGGAGTCGGCGGTGACCATGACGTCGTCGGGCAGCAGGTGGTCGAGGGCGTGGATGGCGTACTCGGGGTTGATCGGATCGGCCTCGACCTCGGCGCGCCGCTCCATCACCTCCCACCAGCGCTCGGTGTTGTCGCAGATGGTGCGCTGCCAGTCGCGGTCCTCCTTGCGGACCAGCAGCGGCAGCAGCCGGTCCAGCGTGCGGGCGGCGTCGCCGACCAGGTTGACCTCGTACGGGTAGCGAAGCCCGACCATGAACGGGTCGAGGTCGATCTGCACGGCCCTGGCCTGGCCGAACTCGGGCAGGAACTGGGTGTACGGGAAGGACGAGCCGACGGTCAGCAGGGTGTCGCAGTCGCGCATCAGCTCGTACGAGGGGCGGGTGCCGAGCAGGCCGATCGACCCCGTGACGTACGGCAGCACGTCGGGCAGCACGTCCTTGCCGAGCAGCGCCTTGGCGACGCCCGCGCCGAGCAGTTCGGCGGTCTGCTCGACCTGCTCGCGGGCGTTGCGGGCGCCCTGGCCGACCAGCATCGCGACCTTGCGGCCGGCGTTGAGCACGTCGGCGGCCCGGCGCAGCTCGTCGTCCTCGGGAACGACCGTCCAGTGCGGGCTGCCCAGGCTGGAGGGCACCATCTTGAAGGCGTGTTCGGGCGGGTTGTGGTCCAGCTCCTGGACGTCGGCGGGCACGATCACGGCGGTGACGGTGTGCCGGGCGGCGGCGGTGCGCATCGCCCGGTCGAGCACGTTGGGCAGCTGCTCCGGGACCGTCACCATCTGGCAGTACTCGGCGGCGACGTCCTTGAACAGGCTCAGCAGGTCGACCTCCTGCTGGTAGGAGCCGCCCATCGCGCTGCGGTCGGTCTGTCCGACCACGGCCACCACCGGGACGTGGTCCAGCTTGGCGTCGTACAGCCCGTTGAGCAGGTGGATGGCGCCCGGGCCCGAGGTCGCCGCGCACACGCCGGTGCGGCCGGCGAACTTGGCGTAGCCGACGGCCTCGAACGCGGCCATCTCCTCGTGCCGGGCCTGGACGAAGACGGGGTTGTTGTCGGCCCGGCCCCAGGCCGCGAGCAGCCCGTTGATGCCGTCGCCGGGGTAGCCGAAGACGTACTGGACGTCCCAGGCGCGCAGTCGTTCCAGGATGTGGTCGGAAACCTTCGGGGACACGGTGCTCCTCCTTGACGCCCTTCACACGACGGCCCCCCGCAGAGGGCGGCTAACCGGTGCGGGGGGCGGGAAACCTCGGCAAGGGGGAGAGTCAGTCCGGCTCGGGCGGTTCGTCGGACCAGCCGGGCGCGTCCCGGTCCTCCAGTTGTTCGCGCAGCCGGGTCAGGGTGGCGCTCAGCAGCCGGGAGACGTGCATCTGGGAGACGCCGATGCGCGCCGCGATCTCGGACTGGGTCCGGCCCTCCCAGAAGCGGAGTTTGAGCACGGTCTGTTCGCGCTCGGGCAGTTCGGCGAGCAGGGGGCGCACGGCGGTACGGAAGTCGACCAGTTCGATGCCCGGGTCGCAGCCGCCGAGCCGGTCCAGCATGGCGCTACCGCTCTCGTCGCTGTCCTGGTCCCGCAGGGCGTCCAGGGAGCTCGGGCGGTAGACCCGGCCCGCCACCACGCCCTCGGTGGCCTGCTCGACGCTGAGGTGGAGGTCATCGGCGATCTCCGCCGGCTGCGGGAGGCGGCCGAGCTGCTGCTCCAGCCGGTCCGAGCCGCGGGCCACCGTCAGGTACAGCTCCTGCATGCTGCGCGGAACCCGGACCGGCCAGGAGGTGTCCCGGAAGAAGCGCTTCATCTCGCCGGCGATGGTGGGGATCGCGTAGGTGACGAACTCGACGCCGCGGTGCGGGTCATAGCCGTCGACGGCCTTGATCAGGCCGATCGTGCCCACCTGGAGGATGTCGTCCATGTCCTCGGCCCGGTGCCGGAAGCGGGCGGCGATGAACCGCACCAGCGGCATGTTGAGCTCGATGACCGTGCCGCGCACGTAGCTGTAGGCGGCGCTCTCGCGGGCCAGCCCGGACAGCCGCTCGAACAGCGCGTCGCTGAGTTCACGTGCCTCGAGCTTGCCCATCGCGCGGAGTTCGGTCCTGGTGGGTTTCGGCGGCAGATCAAGCTGCGGCGGCAGATCGGGCGGGGTGCCCGAGGGCACGGCGGTGTCCTGCTCGCCGCGGGGGATTGTTTCGAGGGACGTTGTTCGCAGGGACGTTTGTTCCAGGGGAGCTGTTTCCAGGGGGGTGGACACGTGTCCTCCTCGGCATCGAGGCGAGCGCCCGGCGACGTCGGGCGGGCTCTCGCTCGCGCATCGGGGGCTCTTCCCCAGGACCTGGGCCGGTGTCGGCGGTGAGGCCCCGGTGGCACCCGGCCGGGTGCCGGCGGCCGTTCGTCCGGCGAACCGCCGCACGGTTGTTCTACCCGACACACGACAGGGAATTCACGTTTTCGACTGGTTTTTTTCGATTCGTCCGGGTACGCGCTCAGGTGACCACCCGGACCATGAGAGCCGGGCCACGAGAGGAGGGGCGGCCATGCCCCGAGGATCCAGCCCCAAGCGGGAACGCCAGTACGAGCACATCAAGGAGAGCGCGCTCGACCGGGGCGAGAGCGAGAAGCGGGCCAAGGAGATCGCCGCTCGGACGGTCAACAAGGAACGCGCCAGGCACGGCGAGTCCAAGTCCGCGAGCCGCACCTCGACCCACGACATGTCGTCCGGCCGGCGCGGCGGACAGCGCTCGCACAAGGGCTCCGGCGGCCCGACCTACGACCAGCTGTACAACGAGGCCAAACACCGCAACATCAAGGGCCGTTCGAAGATGAACAAGCGCGAACTGGCCCATGCGCTCGGCCGCTGAGCAGACTGGCCACCGAACCGACCTCCGAGTTCCGACTTCCGACGAAGGTGCGCGCCATGACCGTTCCGACGCCCCCTGATCCGGACACCCAGCCGATCCCCCACCCCAATCCCGCGCCCCGGCCGGGCGAGGGCCCCGACCCGGTGCCTCCGCCCATCCCGCCGTTCCCGGACCCCACGCCCTACCCGGACCCCGACCCGGCACCACCGCCGCAGCCGCACCCCGGGCAGCAGTAGGGCCGGGCCCGGGGGCGCCCCGGCACCCAAGTACCCCCCGCTTGCGAGTACCCCCTGCGCCCCGCTCAGCCACGCCGGATGGAGCCGTCCAGCCGGGCGTGCCGATTGAGCGGGGACGGCACCTCCAGCCAGACCAGCTTTCCCCCGTCGTCCGGCCCCGCGCCCCAGGCGCGGGCGAGCCGGTCGACCACTCGCAGGCCGTGCCCACCCGGCCGGCCCGGGTCATCGGCGGCCACCAGCCGCGGCAACACCGGGCTGGCGTCCGAGACCTCCACCCGCAGGCGGATGCCGTCCCAGTCCAGGCGCAGTTCGCGCGGGCCGCCCGGCGCGTGCAGACAGGCGTTGGTGACCAGCTCCGAGACCATCAGCAGGACGTCCTCCGCCCGGGCCCGTTGCTCGTCGTCGAGGGCGGGCAGCCAGTGCCAGGACCACAGCGCCGCACGGCTGAACTCACGGCTGCGCTGCACCGCGCCCTCGCTGCCCTCGAACGCGAGCCGCCTGGTCTCTCCGGCGCCCCCCGGTCGTCCTCGCCCGGTACGGTCCATGCCGGGCCTCCTCACACCGGGCGCCGCGGAGCGCCCGGGTGCGCCGACGACACTTCCTCCGGCGACTCTTCCTCCGACGACCGCCCGGGCTCCGACGAGTGGCTGCGCTTCGACTCCGGCTCCGGCAACGAATCGGGCTGGGCCCGCGCGGCCCCGAAATCGGGATGGATCCGCAGCACGGGGTCGACCCCGGTGACCGCGAACAGCCGCGCCACGACAGGGCGCAGGCCCGCGAGTTCCAGCTCCCCGGCGACATGGACGATCCGCACCGGTCCCTCGCGCTCCACCGCGATCCACAGACCCCCGCCGTCCCGCCGGCCCTCCACCGCGATCGGGTCCCCAGCCAGGAGCACCGGTCGGGACGGCGCCGCGCCGTCCCGACCACCGTGCCGCACGGGGCGGACGGTCGAGTTCTCGCCGACCGACCCGGGTGCGGCCGGGCAGGCCACGTGCTCCTCGTCCATGCCCCGCGTTTGCCCCGCCCGGTCGCGGCTACACGCGCCGACGGGAGGAGCGGAGGCGATCACATGGCGGCGCCGAACACCGGCCGCGACGGCCACGCTCCACGGCCCCGGGTCGGCCGTCAGGAGTCGCCCGAGGAACGGGCGGACCGGCGCTGGAGCGAGCTGCTCCAGGAGGTCCGGGTCGCCCAGACCGGCTCGCAGATCCTCTTCGGCTTCCTGTTGAGCGTGGTCTTCATGCCGCGCTTCGCCCAACTCGGCGGCTTCGACCGGGGGCTGTATGTGGCCACCGTCGTGCTCGGGGCGCTCGCCACCGGCGCGCTGACCTCCCCCGTCACCTACCACCGGATCTTCGCCGGGCGCCGCCTGAAGCCCCAACTGGTGGACGCCGCAGCCCGGTTGGTGGCCATCGGGCTGGTACTGCTGGCCCTGACCATCGGCTCGGCCCTGCTGCTCCTGCTGCGGGTGGCGACCGGCTCAGCGGTCTCCGGCTGGATCACCGCCGTCGTCATGCTGTGGTTCGCCTCCTGCTGGTTGCTGCTGCCGCTCGGGCACCTGCACTGGCGCAACGGCGGACCCCCGGACGGCCACGACGGCCACGACGGTCAGAACGGTCAGAACGGCCAGAACGGCGACGACGGCGACGACGGCCCGTGACGTTTCGCCACCGGAAGCCCGGCAAGACGCCCGCCATGAGGATCCGTACGCGTTCCAAGCCCCGAACCGTGGTCATCACCGGCGCCACCGCCGGAGTCGGCCGGGCCTGCGTCCGGGCGTTCGCCACCGACGGCGACCAGCTGGTGCTGATCGCCCGTGGCATCGCCGGACTGCGCGCGGCCTCCGCCGAGGCCCAGACAGCCGGCTCGCCGGTGCGCACCATCCTGGCGGACGTCTCCGACCCGGAGGCCTGCGAGGCGGCAGCGGCCCGCGCCGAGGCGGAGTTCGGCCCGATCGACGTCTGGGTCAACGACGCCTTCGTGTCGGTGTTCGCGCCCTTCACCGAGATCAGCGCCGAGGAGTTCCGTCGGGTCACCGAGGTCACCTACCTCGGCTACGTCAACGCCACCCGGGCCGCACTGCGCCGGATGCTGCCGCGCGACCGGGGCACCATCGTGCAGGTCGGCTCCGCGATCGCCTACCGCGGCATCCCGCTGCAGACCGCCTACAGCGGCGCCAAGCACGCCATCCAGGGCTGGCACGAGGCGCTGCGCTGCGAGCTGCTGGCCAGCGGGTCGGGCGTACGGGTGACCATGGTGCAGTTGCCCGCGGTCAACACCCCGCAGTTCGACTGGGTGCTCAACCGGCTGCGCGGCCGGGCCCGGCCCGTCCCGCCCGTCCACCAGCCCGAACTGGCCGCCCGCGCCGTCCGCTACGCCGCCGACCACCCCGGGCGGCGCGAGTACTGGGTCGGCGGCAGCACCGCGGCCACCCTGGTCGCCAACGCGCTCGCCCCCGGTCTGCTCGACCGCTACCTCGCCCGCACCGGCATCGACTCCCAGCAGGACGACGGGCCGCGCCCCCCGGAGGAGCGGGCCAACCTCTGGGCCCCGGGCGACGCCTCCCATGACCACGGCGCCCACGGCCGCTTCGACGGCGAGGCCCGCGAACACAGCGCCCAGCTCTGGGCCTCCCAGCACCACGGCCTGCTCGCCGCCGGCGGCGCCGTCCTCGCCGGCGCCGCCGCCCGCGCGCTCGCGCGGGGACGGTGACCGAGGCCGCCCGCCGGCCTCGTGGGCCGTCATGGACCCGGCAACGGCGCTGCGCCGGATCGCCTTCCTACTGGAGTGGAACGACGCCTCGCCCTACCGGGTGCGGGCCTTCCACACCGCCGCCGACGCGGTCCGCGCCCTGCCGCCCGGGCCGGTGGACGCCGCACGCGCCCGCCGCCTGCCGGGCGTCGGGCCGGTCACCGCCGAGGTGATCGCCCAGGCCGCCGCCGGCACGACCCCGTCCTACCTCGCCCGGCTGGAGACCGCGGCCGGGCCTGCCGCCCGGGCCGGCTGGGGCCTGCTCGCGGCCGCGCGGGGCGACTGCCACCTGCACTCCGACTGGTCCGACGGCGGCCACCCGATCGAGGAGATGGCCGAGGCCGCCCGCGCGCTCGGCCACCAATGGGCCGTCCTCACCGACCACTCGCCCCGGCTGACCATCGCCCACGGTCTCAGCCCCGAACGGCTCCGGCACCAGCTCGACGTGGTCGCGGCGTGCAACGCCCGCGACGGGTCCTTCCGGCTGCTGACCGGGATCGAGTGCGACATCCTCGAGGACGGCTCGCTCGACCAGGAACCCGGACTGCTCGGCCGGCTCGACGTGGTGGTGGCCTCGGTCCACTCCAAGCTGCGCGCGGACCCGGAACCGATGACGGCCAGGATGCTGGCGGCGGTCCGCAACCCGCGCACCAACATCCTCGGGCACTGCACCGGCCGGATCGTCACCGGCCGCGGCCGGCCGCCCTCCCGCTTCGACGCCGAGGCGGTGTTCGCCGCCTGCGCCGCCGCCGGGACGGCGGTGGAGATCAACTGCCGCCCCGAACGCCGCGACCCGCCCGACGACCTGCTGCGCCTGGCCGCCGACGCAGGCTGCCTGTTCGCCGTCGACACCGACGCCCACGCCCCCGAACAACTCCACTGGCTCACCTCCGGCTACGCCCGTGCGGCCCGCTTCGGCCTCCCGCCCGAACGGCTGGTCACCACCTGGCCGCGCGAACGGCTGCTCGCCTGGGCCCGTCCGGCCGCCGGCTGATCACCCCTCAGCGCCGATGCGCTGGCCACCCCGGGGTTTGCGCGCGGACCGGCCGGACACACGCGCCGACGTCGGACTTCCCGGAGCGAGGAGGGCGCGGGCGATGGGTGTGCTGGCCGGACGGACGGCGCTGGTGACCGGCTCCTCCCGGGGGCTGGGGCTGTTGATCGCGGGGGAACTGGCCGAGCGGGGCTGCGCCGTGATGCTGTGCGGCCGGGACGAACCGGCGCTGGAGCGGGCGCTGCGGCAGCTGCGCGGACGGCCGGGCGAGGTGGCCGCGACGGCCTGCGACCTGATGGATCCGGAGGCGCCCGGGCGACTGCTCGCGGCCGTGCGGGAGCGTTTCGGCGCCGAGGTGGACCTGTTGGTCAACAACGCCGGCCTGATCCAGGTCGGTCCGGCCTCGGCGATGCAGGAGCAGGACTTCCGGCGGGCGCACGAGCTGATGACGATGGCACCGCTGCGGCTGGTCCAGGCGGTACTGCCCTCGATGCGGGCCCGCGGCGCGGGCTCGATCGTCATGATCAGCTCGATCGGCGGCCGGATCCCGGCTCCGCATCTGCTGCCGTACGTGACCGCCAAGTTCGCGCTGACCGGTCTCTCGGAGGGGCTGGCGGCGGAGCTGGCGCAGTACGGCATCCGCGTCACCACCGTGCTGCCGGGGCTGATGCGTACGGGCTCGCACACGGCCGCCGAGTTCGCCGGGCAGGCGGCCAGCGAGTACGCCTGGTTCGCCACCGCCGCGTCCCTGCCGCTGGTGTCGATGGACGCCGGGCGGGCCGCGCGGCGGATCGTCCGGGCGGTCGAGAACGGGCGGCGCGAGCTGGTGCTGACGCCGCCGGCCAAGGCCGCCGTACTCGCCCACGGCGTGGCACCCGCCACCACCAACCGACTGCTCAGCCTGGCCGCGCGGCTGCTGCCGTCAGCCGGCGGTGCCCCGGAGCACGGCGTGCCGGGGCTACGGGCCGCCGCCCGGCATCCGCGCGGTGGCCCGGTCCACCGGCTCACCACCCTCGGACGCCGGGCGGGGCGGGCCCACAACGAGCCCACGGCGTCCTGAAGAGGTCACCAGCCAGGCCCGGGGCGGTACCACGGGCACCGGGACACCACCGCTCGCGCTCGACGGCGGACGGCCGTACCGGCTGGCCCATCCGGACGGCCCGGTGGTCCTCATCGGTCCGCACGGACGGGCTACCCCGGGTCTTCCCGCCCATGCCGACCCTGCCGAGGGCTGAGCCCGACCGAGGGCTGAGCCCGACGGAGGGTTGGTGGCCGCCGACTCGTGTGGAAGCCCGTGTCCCGGGCACACGCGGCGCTGGGACTATGACCCGGCCCCGCCATCGGACGGACGAGAGGAGCCCACCCCATGGGTACCGAGGAGAAGCTGCGCAACATCGCCGAGAAGGGCCAGGGAAAGGCCAAGGAAGCCGCCGGGAAGGCCCTGGACGACCCGGTCGTCACGGCCAAGGGCCGGGGCAAGCAGATGAAGAGCGACCTCAAGCAGGCCGGCGAGAAGATCAAGGACGTCGGGAAGGACTGAGTCCGGGGTACCGGGCGGCCCGTCGGCCCGGCCGGAGCGAGCACCAGCGTGGAGCCGCGACGTCCGCGTGGCCGACCGGCCGCCCAGCCGACCGGCCGTCCGGTACCGCTCCGAGGAGGCGAACGCGATGAGCACCATGCGCAACCCCGTGCCGAAGGACCCGCCGGAGCCGGTCGAGACACCGGAGTCCCGGATGACCGGTGAGGGCAGTCCGCCACCGGCACACGAAGAGGAGAAGGGGCCGCAGGACGGCCCGGAGTTCAAGGTGACGGAGCCGGCCCACGAGCCGAAGCCGAAGCGGCACCAGCAGTAGCAGTCGCACGGCCGCACGGGCCGGGCCGATCATCGGAGCTTTCCGGCCCGCCGTCCGGCGAACGGGTGGTCCGGCGCGGCGATCGCGCGTGCTGCGGCGTTGCGTGCGGGACGCGTGCGCCGACCGGACGGTACACCTGGGGGCCGCCCGCCGCGGTGGCGGGCGAGGTGACGACCCACTCGGGGGTGGTGCGATGCGGACGGCGCTCGAACTCCTGCTCTGGTGGGGGGTGTTGCTGTTGCTGAACATCGTGCTGATCAGCTCGGTGCCACCGCTGGAGGTCGCGGTGGGCGGCGGTGTGGCGCTCCTCGGGGCGATGGGTGCGGTGGCCGTCCGACGCGCCTCCGGAGCGACTGTCGGCGGAGCGGCCCGGTTGGCGCGGGCGCTGTGGGCGTTCCCGTGGGCCCTGCTGGCCGACACCGGCCGGCTGGCGCTCGCCGTGCTCTCACCCGGCCGCCGGCACGGCGGGTTCCGCACCGTGCGGCTCGCCCCCGGCACCGGGGCGGCCTGGGGCGCGGCGCTGCTGTCCGCGACGCCCGGAGCGTTCGCGGTGGAGAGCCGGGACGGCGAGCTGACCGTCCACACCCTGGGCGATGAACTCTCCGCGCTGGAGCGGGCGTTGACCGGAGCCGAGGAGTGAACGCCTGGCTGCTCGCGGCGGCCCTGCTGGCCACCGGCGGGGTCGGCCCCTGCCTGCTGCTCGGCCTGCGCGGCTCACCCCAGCAACGGCTGGCCGGGCTCAACCTCGCCGCGACGACCACCTCCGTCGTCCTGCTGCTGCTCGCCCAGGGGTTCAGCCGCACCTCGTACACCGACCTGGCGCTGGACCTCGCGGTGCTGGCGCCCGCCGGAACGCTGGTCTTCACCCGCTTCCTGGCCGGGAGGCAGCGGTGACGCCCCGGCACACCCTCGCGCTGGTCCTGCTGGTGGCCGGCACCACCGCGCTGCTGCTCGCCGCCCTCGCCCTCGCCGTGCTGCCCGGCCCCTACCTGCGGCTGCACGCCCTCTCCCCCGCCGCCACCCTCGGCGCGCCGCTGGTCGCGCTCGCCCTCGCGGTGGACACCGGGCCGGGACGGGCGGCCGTCAAGCTGCTGGTGATCGGCCTGCTGCTGGCCGTCGGCGGCACCGTCACCACGATGGCCGTCGCACGCGCCACCGTGCGCGGCCAGCGGGAGACGGCCCAGCGGGAGGCCCAGCGGTGACCAACGCCCTGACCCTGATCGCCCTGCTGCTCACCGCCGTCACCGCGACCGCCGCCGCGCTCACCCGCGACCCGGTCCGGCAGGCCGCCGTCCTCGCCCTGCTCGGGCTTTGCCTCGCCCTGCTGTTCACCGTGCTCCAGGCGCCCGACGTCGCGCTCTCCCAGCTCGGCGTCGGCAGCGCGATCACCCCGCTGCTGATCCTGCTGACCGTCCGCCGGGTGCGCCGCCAGGAGCACTCGGAAGAATCCTCGGACCGCACCGAGTGAGCCGCACCACCCGGCTGGGGCTGTTCCTGACCGCCGCCACCATCCTCGCCGCCGCCCTGATCACCGCCGCGACCGAGCTGCCCGGCTTCGGCGGCAGTCGACATCCGTACGGCGAACGGGCGGTGGCCGCCGGGCTGGCCCGGCGGACGGCCAACATCGTCACCTCCGTCAACTTCGACCAGCGCGCCTTCGACACCCTCGGCGAGGAGTCCATCCTGTTCGGCTCGGTGCTCGGCGCCGGCATGCTGCTGCGGCTGGCCCGGGACGAGCGCAAGCGCCGCGCCGCCGCCGAACCCGTGCTGCCCACCACCCGGCTGTTCGGCACCACCCTGCTGCCGGTCACCCTGCTGGTCGGCGGATACCTCGTCGCCCACGGCCAGTTGAGCCCCGGCGGCGGCTTCCAGGGCGGCGTCGCAGTGGCCACCGCCCTGCACCTGGCCTACGTCGCCGCCGACTACCTGGTGCTCAAGCGGGTCCGCCCGCTGGCCGTGCTGGACGTGGCGGACGCGATCGCGGCCGGCAGCTACGCCGCGCTCGGACTGATCGGCCTCGCCCAGGGCGCCGGTTACCTCGCCAACACCCTGCCGCTCGGCACCTTCAACCAGCTGTCCTCCAGCGGACTGGTGGCGGTGATCAACGCCGCCGTCGGGGTCGAGGTCGCCTCGGGCGTGGTGGTCCTGCTGGCGCACTTCCTGGACCAGGCGGTCGAGATCGTCCCTCGCGGGGAGCGTCAGTGAGCGAGCGGAGCGAGCGAACCATCAAGAGGTGCGCATTTCGCGAAGCGACCGCCGAGCGAAGCGACCGCCGAGCGAAGCGAGGCGGGCGCATGAACTACTTCCCCTACCTGGCCGCCGGCTGGATCCTGCTCGCCGGACTGTACGGCCTGGTGACCAGCCGCAACCTGGTGCAGGCGGTCGGCTGCCTGGCCGTCGCCCAGTCCTCCACCTACGTGCTGCTGCTCGCCATCGGCTACCGAGGCAACGGCGCCACCGCGCCGGTCTTCTCCGACCTGCCGACCGACGCGCCGGTGGTCGACCCGGTGGTCCAAGCGCTCGTTCTGACCGACATCGTGGTCGGGGCGACCGTCACCGCGCTGCTGCTGTCCCTGGTCATCCAACTGCGCAAGCGGCACGGCACGGTGGACCCGGAGGACCTGACCGGGCTGCGCGGGTGAGGCGCCGGTGAGCACCCCTGATCCGCTGGGCACCGCCGACCTGCTGCCGCTGGCCGTCGCCATTCCGCTGCTCGGCGCCGCCGTGCTGGCCGTCGCCGGCCGCCGGCTGCCCCGCCCGGGCCGCGACGCGCTGGCCGCCGTCTGGGCCGCCGCCGACGTGGCCTGCCTGGCCCTGTTGTGGGCGCGGACCGCACCGGACGGCCGGGCGGTGTCCTGGCTCGGCGGCTGGACCCCGCGCGGCGGCCACAGCGTCGGCATCGTGCTGGTCGCCGACCGCCTCGGCACCGGCCTCGCCCTGCTCGTGGCCGTGCTCGTCCTCGCAGTGGTCTGCTACGCCTGGCGCTACTTCGACGAGCCCTCCGGTGAACACGGCGGGGTCTTCCCCGCCCTGCTGCTGCTCTTCGAGGCCGGGATGTGCGGCTTCGCGCTCACCGGGGACCTCTTCGACGCCTTCGTCTTCTTCGAGCTGATGGGCGCCGTCGCCTACGCGCTGACCGGCTACCGGATCGAGGACCCGCGTCCGCTGCACGGCGCGCTCGCCTTCGGGCTGGTCAACTCGGCCGCCGCGTACCTCTCGCTGCTCGGCATCGGCCTGCTCTACGCCCGGACCGGCGAACTCGGCCTCGCCCAGATCGGCGCCGCGCTGGACCAGCGCGCCGCCGCGGGGCACGGCCGGGACGCCCTGGTCGTCGTCGCGTTCGTCCTGGTCCTGGCCGGTCCGCTGGTGAAGGCCGCGTCGGCGCCCTTCCACTTCTGGCTGCCGGACGCCCACGCGGTGGCGCCCAGCCCGGTGTGCATGCTGCTGTCCGGGGTGATGGTCGAACTGGGCGTCTACGGGGTGACGCGGATCCACCGCGTGGTCTTCGCCGGGGCGGGCGGCCTGCCCGACGCCGTGGTCCGCGACACCCTGCTCGCCGCGGGCGTGCTGACGGCGCTGGTCGGCGCCGTGATGTGCTGGCAGCAGCGCCACCTGAAGCGGATGCTCGCCTTCTCCACCGTCGGGCACGTCGGCCTGTTCCTGATCGGCGCCGCGCTGCTCGAACCGGCCGGGCTGACCGGCGCGGCCGTGTACGTGGCCGGCCACGCGGGCGCCAAGGCGGCGCTGTTCGGCCTCACCGGCGTGCTGCTCGACCGGTACGGCTCGGTCGACGAGCACGGGCTGCACGGCCGGGCCCGCGAACTCCGCCTCATCGGGCTGCTGTTCGTCCTCGGCGCGCTCGCCCTGGCCGGGCTACCGCCGTTCGGCACCGGGCTCGGCAAGGCCGTCACCGAGGAGGCCGCCGGGCACTGGGGCGGCTGGCTGCCGGTGGTCTTCGTCCTGGTCTCCGCACTCACCGGCGGCGCGGTGCTGCGCGCCGGACTGCGGGTCTTCGGCGGGCTCGGCGCCCCACCGTCCGAGCACCCCGAGGTGGCGGCGACCACCGGCGAGGGCGAGGAGCCGGAGATCCGCGAACCGGGCCGGCGACCGCCGGCACCGATGCTCCTCGTGCCGGCACTGCTGCTCGTCGGCTGCCTGGCCGTGGGCGTGGTGCCGGGCGTCGGACGGGCCCTGGCGGCCGCGGCGACGGCCTTCACCGACCGGGCCGGCTACCTCACCGAGACCCTCGGCGGGCCGGGCGGGCCGGCCCCGGCGGCTCCCGAGGCCTGGTGGACGGCCTCCGGCATCGGACTGGGCCTGCTCTCCACCCTGCTGGCCGTCGGTTTCGCCACCGCCGCCATCCGGCGCGACCCCAGGCGCGGCACCGGCGGGCTGTACCGGGCGACCGTCCTGCCGCTGCGCTGGCTGCACTCGGGACTGCTCGGCGACTACGTCGCCTGGCTGGCCGTGGGGCTGGCCGCGCTGCTGATCGCCCTCACGGCTCAGCTTTGAACGGCCCGTCGGAGTCCCGGAGTTGGCCACGCCTGCCGGTCGACGGTGGTCATGCGGCGCCTCCCTTGTGCTCGTCCTCGTCCACGATCTCGGCGTCCACGACCTCCTCTCCTTCCTCGCCCTGGGTGCCGGTTGCGCCGCCGCCTGGTGCGCCGGGGGCGGTCTGGGCGTAGATGGCCTGGCCCAGTTTCTGGCTGACCTGGGCGACCTTGTCGCTCGCCGCGCGGATCGCGGCGGTGTCCTCGCCCTTGAGCTTCTCCTTCAGCTCCGTCAGGGCCGTCTCCACCTCGTTCTTCACGTCGGCCGGGACCTTGTCCTGGTTTTCGGTGAGGAACTTCTCGGTGCTGTAGAGGAGTTGCTCGCCCTGGTTGCGGGTCTCGGCGGCCTCCTTGCGGCGGCGGTCCTCCTCCGCATGCTGCTCGGCTTCCCGGATCATGCGGTCGATGTCGTCCTTGGGCAGCGAGGAGCCGCCGGTGACGGTCATCTTCTGCTCCCGGCCGGTGCCGAGGTCCTTCGCGCCGACGTGCATGATGCCGTTGGC